>CAJAHZ010000114.1 GCA_903939665.1 uncultured Pseudomonadota bacterium
GCCCCACCCCCTTCTACCGCTCAAGAACCCATGGCTAAACGCGACTTTTACGACATTCTCGGCGTCAATCGCGACGCATCCGACGAAGAAATCAAGAAGGCCTACCGCAAGCTGGCCATGAAGCATCACCCGGACCGCAATCCGGACAATCCGAAATCGGAAGAACACTTCAAGGAAGCCAAGGAAGCCTACGAAATACTGTCGGATGGGCAGAAGCGCGCCGCCTACGACCAGTACGGCCACGCTGGTGTAGACCCGCAAGCGGGAATGGGCGGCGGTGGTGGCAGCGGCGGTTTTTCTGATGCTTTTGGCGGCATCTTTGACGAAATATTCGGTGGTGGCGGCGGCGGCCGAGGCGGACGTTCCAACATCTATCGCGGTGCCGATCTGCGCTACAACCTTGAGATCACGCTCGAGCAAGCAGCATTCGGCACGGAAACAAAAATCCGCATCCCGACCATGGAAGTCTGCGAGCCCTGCAAAGGTAGCGGCGCCAAGGCTGGTACGCAGCCAAAAACCTGCCCGACCTGCCAGGGCAGCGGCCAAGTCCGTCTGCAGCAGGGTTTCTTCTCGATCCAGCAAACCTGCCCGAAGTGCCACGGCACCGGCCGCTTCATTGCCGAGCCCTGCGGCTCGTGCCATGGGGCCGGGCGCAACAAGCAGCACAAGACGCTGGCCGTAAAAATCCCGGCAGGCGTTGATGAGGGAGATCGTATCCGGCTATCCGGCGAAGGCGAACACGGCATCAATGGCGGACCATCCGGCGACCTTTACGTACAGATTCACCTGAAAGCGCACGCCGTATTCCAGCGCGAGCAAAACGACCTGCATTGCGAAATGCCGATCAGCTTCACAACGGCTGCCCTCGGTGGCGAAATCGAAATTCCGACACTGGACGCCGTCGCCAAGATCAAGATCCCGTCCGAAACCCAGTCCGGGAAGACCTTCCGGCTCAGGGGCAAAGGCATCAAGGGGGTGCGCAGCCATACCCACGGCGACTTGCTCTGCCACGTCGTTGTCGAAACGCCGGTGCATCTCACCGAGCGCCAGAAGGAACTGCTGCGCGAACTCGAGGAATCCAGCAAGGAAGACTCCGGCCGCCACAATCCTCGTGCGAAGTCATGGATGGACCGCGTACGCGACTTTTTCGCTGCCAGCTAAGCGGTCGATTCACACTGAAAAGCCTGTCGCTAAAGACATAGCGACAGGCTTTTTTCGTCGACAACTGACCAGCACAGGCACATAATTTCCTTTTGTAAGACAGGCGTCAGTTTTCCCAGTCATTCTCGTGAGGTACTGGGTCAAATATTCGTCCATCCACGGACAGCACACCAAAGGAAAGGTTTAGCATGAGATTATTTCAAAAGGCGCTGCTCTTGGGGCTTGTCAGCTGGATGAACTGTGCTGGCGCAGCTGAAATCGGCGTCACCGACAGCAGCATCACGATTGGCATGACCGCACCACTATCCGGCCCGAACGGCGCGTATGGACAGGATATGAAGGACGTCATCGGCGCCTACTTCAAACAAGTCAACGATGCAGGCGGCATCAGTGGGCGCAAACTCGAATTGATCGCCATGGATGACGGCTACGAGACCGATCGTGCAGTAGCCAACACCAAGGCCTTGATCAAGGAAAAACAGGTTTTTGCGATGATCGCATCGTACGGATCGAGCCCGACAACTGCCGCAATGAACGATGCTTTCGGACCAGCAAAAGTCCCATTGATCGGTACCATCTCCGGCGCCGACTCGATTCGTCAGTCGCCGAAGGACAATTCGAATAACCGGTACATGTTCAACGTGCGCGCCAGCTATGCGAACGAAACCGAGGCCATCGTCAATCAGCTGGTCGGCCTCGGCATGAAAAACATCGCCGTCTTTTACCAGAACGACGGTTTCGGCAAATCCGGCCTTGACGGCGTGATCGCTGCATTGAAAAAACACAACCAGGCTCCGTCTGCCGTGGCGACCGTCGAACGCAACTCGCTCGATGTCAGCCAGGCTGTGCAAACAATCGCCAAGGCCAATGCGCAAGCCGTGGTGATGGTTACCCTGTACAAGCCGACAGCCGAATTCGTGCGCCAGATGAAAAAAGCCAACCAGCATCCTCAGTTCATGACGCTGTCGCCGGTCGGTGCCGACCTGCTGGTCAAGGAACTCGGCGACGACGCACGCGGCATCGGCATCTCGCAAGTCATGCCCTACCCATGGAACGATACGACGCCGATGGTGCGCGAGTACCAGAGACTGCTGGGCAAACAGGGGAAATTCTCGTACTACGGCATCGAAGCCTACGCGATGGGCAAGTTGATCGTTGATGCGATTCGCAAAAGTGGGGGCAAAGACATCTCCCGCGATAAGCTTGTCAGCGTGCTGGAAAGTATGCAGAACCACGACCTCGGCGGCTATCGCGTCAGCTACTCAGCTAACGAGCGGCTCGGCTCGCGCTTTGTCGATTTGACCGTGATTGGCAACGGCGGCCGCGTCCTGCGCTGAAGTTTCAGTGATAAAAAAGCCCGCCAGAATTTGGCGGGCTTTTTGTTGTAGTTTTTAACGGTCAAGCGCGCCGCCAGGTCGTTCCCTGCGGCCCATCCTCGAGCGCCACTCCCGCCGCCAGCAACTCGGCGCGGATGCGATCTGATTCGGCGTAATTCTTCCCTTTTTTTGCCGCAATCCGCTCGGCAATCCATGCCTCGATGTGCTCGACCGACAACTCACCTTCAGTCGTCGGCGCCGCCTGCAAAAAAATCTGCGGATCACGCTGCAGCAGACCGAGCAAACTGGCCAGGGCACGTAATTGCACTGCAAGGGCGGGCGATCGACTGCGATTGAGTTCGGCCGCCAAATCAAACAGAGCAGCACAAGCTTCCGGCGTATTGAAATCATCGTCCATCGCGTGACGAAAGCGCACCGCATGCGGCTCATTCCAATCGACGGCTTGCGGCTCGGACGCCACGCCTTTGAGCGCCGTGTAAAGGCGCGCCAAGGCATGACGCGCATCATCGAGATGCACATCGGAGTAGTTCAGCGGACTGCGGTATTGAGCACGCAGAATGAAAAAACGTACGACTTCGGCATCGTATTTTTTGAGCACTTCGCGGATCGTGAAAAAATTACCGAGCGATTTCGACATTTTTTCGTCATCAATGCGTACAAAACCGTTGTGCATCCAGTAATTCACGAAGCTGCAGTTGTGCGCACCCTCCGACTGGGCAATTTCGTTCTCGTGATGCGGAAACTGCAAATCCTGACCGCCACCGTGGATGTCAAAATGTTTGCCGAGCAGGTCGGAGCTCATCGCTGAACATTCGATGTGCCAACCCGGCCGGCCATTGCCCCAGGGCGAGACCCAGAAAGGCTCGCCTTCCTTGGCGTGTTTCCACAGAACGAAATCGAGGGGATCCTGCTTGGCCGTATCCACTTCAACGCGTTCACCGGCACGCAGATCGTCCAGCGACTTGCCCGACAGCTTGCCGTAGCCCGGAAATTTGCGCACCGAAAAATTCACGTCGCCATCCGCCGCCTTGTAAGCGAGACCGTTCTGCTCAAGCTGGCCAATCAGATCCAGCATCTGCGGCACATACTCGGTTGCACGCGGCTCGTGATCGGGCTTTTCAACGCCCAGGGCGGCAGCATCCTCGTCCATCAGCCGGATAAACCGATTGGTCAGTTCGCCAATCGTTTCCTTGTTCTCAAGCGCACGCCTGATGATTTTGTCATCGATATCGGTGATATTCCGCACATAGGTGACATCAAGACCAGATGCCCTCAGCCAGCGCTGAACCATGTCAAAGACGACCAGAACACGGGCATGGCCGAGGTGGCAATAATCATAAACAGTCATCCCGCAAACATACATACGGGCCTTGCCAGCCTCGATGGGGACAAAATCCTGCTTTTCTCTGGCCAGGGAGTTGTAGATTTTCAACATATTCGAGCTCACGAGAACGCCCCCGAAAAATACCGGAGCATACGGAATACTTTGGATTCGACGCGCTTCTTGATAGAATTACACGATTAAGCGACCAACTTTTGCGAAGTATACCATAACGATGCGCCCAAGCTCCTCAACGCCTTCACTGGCGCGCCTTCCAGCCCTTATCCTTGGCCTGTTCCTGAGTGTCTCCGTTTCTTTTGCAATCGCCGCTGACTCGCTACCCGATATTCAGCGACTGATGAAGCAGGGGCAAATGCCCCAGGCGCTCGAAAAAGTTGACGCCTACATCTCGACCAAGCCAAAGGACGCTCAAGGCCGTTTCCTCAAGGGTCTGATCCTCACCGAGATGGGACGCCCGGCCGAGGCCATCCCGGTCTTCACCAAGCTGACCGAGGACTATCCGGAATTGCCTGAGCCCTACAACAACCTCGCCGTGCTGTATGCCCAGCAGAAACAGTACGACAAGGCACGTACAGCCCTGGAGATGGCCATCAGGACACACCCGAGCTACTCGATCGCGCACGAGAACCTCGGTGACGTTTACGCAAAACTGGCCAGCCAGGCCTACGACAAGGCACTGCAACTCGACTCGTCGAACAGTGTTACCCAATCAAAGCTCTCGTTGATTCGCGAGTTAATCAGTACGTCGACCAAGCCAGGCGTCAAGCCAAGCACGGCAAACACCCGCCCGACCACAGAGCCGGTCAAGGTCGCTGCCGCCGACCCCGTCAAGGCGGCGGTTACGCCGCAGCCCCCGGTTGCCGTCGCCAATCCGGCAGCCCCCCCGGCCAAGCCGGTGGAAAAGACGCCGGAGCCCGCAAAGATAGAAAAACCCACCGAGAAAACACCCGAGGTCAAGGCTGCTGTCGTTGCGCCGACAAAGCCTGCTGCCACTGACGGCGGCGGCGAGTCCGACGTCACCAAAGCCCTGCAGGGCTGGGCCAGCGCTTGGTCGCGCAAGGACGTCAAGGCTTACCTCGGCTACTACGCCAGTGATTTCCAGACCCCGAACGGCATACCACGCAAGACATGGGAAACCGAACGCGCCCAGCGTATCGACAAGCCGGGCAAACTGCAGGTCAGCGTTGATGACATGAAGGTCTCAATCGCCGGAGACAAGGCAACCGTTCGCTTCAGACAGCACTACAGTTCGGCATCACTTAAAACCACCGCTACAAAAACGGTGATTTTCGTTCGTTCCGGGGGCAAATGGCTGATTCAACAGGAACGCGTCGGTTGATGCGGCGAGCCGCGCTCGCGCTCACCCTGATTGCCGTCTGCACGGCAGGGCCGGCCGTCCCCGCTGCCGGTGACCGACCCGCAGCACCTGTCACCTTCTCCGACTCCGGGCCAGAACCACAACTGTCCAGAATTTTCCGCGAAATCGAGAAAAACCGCCTCGACGCCGCCCTCGAACAAACCGAATCTCTGCTCCGGCAATATCCAAATTTTCGTCTCGCGCACCTGATCAAGGGCGATTTGTTGATGGCGCGCACCAAACCAATCTCAACGATTGGCAATGCCGCCAATGCGCCACAGGAAAAGCTTGCCGATTTGCGCGAGGAAGCCGCAGCCCGCCTCAAAGCCTACCGTGACAAACCCGCCACAACAAACTACGTGCCGCGTTACCTGCTGCAAATGCAGCCGGACCAGAAGCACGCAATCGTCGTCGACACACAGAAATCGCGCCTTTACCTCTACCAGAACGACAAAGGCCAACCGCGCTTCGTCGCCGACTACTACATCACGCATGGCAAGCTCGGCGCCGACAAGATGCGCGAAGGCGACAAAAAAACGCCGGTCGGGGTTTATCACGTCACTTCCAGCCTGCCACTGGCAAAACTGGGCGATTTCTACGGCAGTGGCGCATTCCCGATCAACTATCCCAACGAGTGGGATAAACGGCAAGGACGCAATGGTCACGGCATCTGGCTGCACGGCACGCCATCCGACACTTTCTCGCGCCCGCCCAAAGCCTCTGATGGCTGCGTCGTACTGGCCAACACCGATCTCGATGCGCTGGCAAAAAACCTGCAGGTTGGCCTGACCCCCGTCATCATCAGCAACTCAATCGAATGGCTTTCCTTTGACGACTGGCAAAGTGAGCGCAGCGCACTCAACAAGAAAATCGACGACTGGCGCGCCGACTGGGAAAGCCGCGACGTCAACCGGTACCTGACGCACTACTCGAAAAAATTCCAGACCAAGGATCAGAGCATCGAACAGTTCGCACAGCAAAAGCGCCAGGTCAATGCCGGCAAAGAGTGGATCAAGGTCAAGCTGGACAATCAATCCATGTTCCGCAACCCGGGCAAGGAAGAAGTCGTCGTGGTCACGTTCGACCAGGATTATCGAAGCAACAATCTCAACAACCAGATGAAAAAACGCCAGTACTGGATCCGTGAGGACGGTACCTGGAAAATCATTTACGAAGGTGCCGCCTGATGTTCAAAAAACTCTCCGTTCTTCTCGCCACACTGCTGCTGGCTACTGCGGGCTGGGCCGCGCCAACGATCGAAATGCAGACCAGCATGGGCAAAATCGTCATCGAACTCGACGCCGCGAAGGCGCCAAAAACCGTAGAGAATTTCCTGCAATATGCCAAGGACGGTTTCTTTACCGGCACTGTTTTCCATCGCGTGATGGAAGGCTTCATGATTCAGGGCGGCGGCTTCACCAAAGAGATGGAGCAGAAGCCGGCGGACCGAAAAGTAGAAAATGAAGGGAAAAACGGCCTGAAGAATCTGCGCGGCAGTATCGCCATGGCCCGCACCCAGGATCCCCATTCGGCCAGCGCCCAATTCTTCATCAACCACAAAGACAACCCGATGCTCGACTACCCGTCGCGTGACGGCTGGGGCTACGCTGTGTTTGGCAAGGTCACCGAAGGCATCGACGTGGTCGACAAAATCGCTAAAGTGGCAACCGGCAACCGTGGCGGGCACCAGAACGTCCCGCTCGAACCGGTCATCATCCAGTCCGTAAAAATCATCCCCGAGAAAAAGTAAGGAACCCTCATGATCAAGCTGCACACCAATTTCGGCGTCATCGCCATTGAACTCGACGCCGAAAAGGCGCCGGAATCTGCCAAAAACTTCATCGCCTACGCTGAAGCCGGCCATTACGACAACACCGTGTTTCACCGCGTGATCCCCGGCTTCATGGTTCAGGGCGGCGGTTTCGAGCCCGGAATGAAACAGAAGGAATGCCGCGCACCGATCAAGAACGAAGCCGACAACGGCCTGAAGAACGACAACTACACCGTCGCCATGGCCCGCACCTCGGACCCGCATTCGGCAACGGCACAGTTCTTCATCAACGTCGCCGATAACGAATTCCTCAACTTCAAGGCGCCGAACGGCAACGGCTGGGGCTACTGCGTCTTCGGCAAGGTAGTCGAGGGCACCGACGTGGTTGACAAAATCAAAGCGGTGAAGACCGGCAGCTCCGGATTCCATCAGGACGTTCCGAAGGAAGACGTGATCATTGAGCGCGCCGAAGTCTGCTGAACCTGCCTTAGCTTCACGTTGACGCCGCCTTGATCCTTTTCATTTCGGATCTGCATCTTTCGCCGCAAACACCCGGCGTCACCCGCTTCTTTCTCGATTTTCTCGGCGGCCGCGCCCGCGCTGCCGAGCATCTCTTCATCCTTGGCGACCTGTTCGAAGCCTGGCCCGGCGACGACTGCATCGACGACGCCGATGATCGCTTCAACGCGCAGATTGTCGACGCCCTGCATTCGCTCACCCAAGCCGGCGTTGCGCTTTCGCTGATGCACGGCAACCGCGACTTTTTGCTCGGCGACGAATTCGCCACACGCTGCGGCGCACGTCTTCTGCCCGACCCTTATGTCCTTTCGCTACCTGCCTGGCAGTTTGTTTTATCGCACGGCGACGCGCTGTGCACCGATGACCACGACTACCTCGCGTTCCGTTCACAGGTTCGCAATCCGGACTGGCGTAGCGTATTTCTGGCCAAGCCGCTGTCCGAGCGCAAAGCCATCGCCAGCGCACTGCGTCAGCAAAGCGAGGACTCGAAGCGCGACAAGGCGCTATATCTGATGGATCTCAACCCCGGCGCGACCGAAGATTTCCTGCGCGAACACGGCTACGCGACGTTCATCCACGGCCACACGCACCGTCCGGCAAAGCACGATCACATCGTCGACGGCATTCATGTCGAGCGCTGGGTGATGGCCGACTGGCATGAGGAGCAAGGCGAATGCCTGTGCTGGGATGGTGAGCAGCTGACACGTGAACGCTTGAGTTGATCGGCAAACCATGACATCGCCGGCACTCGATATTCTGCGCCGCGTTTTCGGCTACCCCGCCTTCCGCGGCGATCAGGCTCAAGTCGTCGACCATCTGGTCGGCGGTGGCGACGCGCTGGTGCTGATGCCCACCGGCGGCGGCAAATCGCTCTGTTATCAAATACCCGCCTTGCTGCGTCCCGGCGTTGGCGTGGTCGTCTCACCGCTCATCGCACTGATGCAGGACCAGGTCGACGCATTGCTGCTGGCCGGCGTGCGCGCTGCCTTCCTCAACTCATCGCTTGATTTCAACTCGGTGGTCGACACCGAGCGCCGTCTGATGCGTGGCGAACTCGACCTGATCTATGTCGCCCCGGAACGTCTGCTCACCGATCGTTTCATCGGCCTGCTCGATCAGTTGGTCGAACGCGATCAACTGGCACTGTTCGCCATCGACGAAGCGCATTGCGTCTCGCAGTGGGGGCACGATTTCCGCCCGGAGTATATCCAGCTATCGAAGCTGCATGAACGCTACCCACAGGTACCGCGCATCGCCCTGACGGCTACCGCCGACGAACTGACGCGGCAGGAAATCATCAGCCGCCTCGGACTCGACAACGCGCGAATTTTTGTCTCCAGCTTTGACCGGCCCAATATCCGCTACACGATTGTCGAACGCGACAATCCGCGCAAACAACTGCTGGCCTTTCTCGCCGATCATCGCGGCACCGCCGGGATCGTCTATTGCCTGTCGCGCCGCAAGGTGGATGAAACAGCCGCCTGGCTGTGCGAACAAGGGATTGCCGCCCTGCCCTACCATGCCGGGCTCGACGCCGGCACTCGCCAGAAACATCAGCAACGCTTCCTGCGCGAAGACGGCATCGTGATGGTGGCAACGATCGCTTTCGGCATGGGCATCGACAAGCCCGATGTGCGCTTCGTCGCACACCTCGACCTGCCGAAAAGCCTCGAAGCCTACTATCAGGAAACCGGTCGTGCCGGGCGCGATGGTGAGCCATCGGAAGGCTGGATGACCTACGGCCTCAACGACGTCGTGATTCACCGGCAGATGATCGAAGAATCGCCTTCTCCCGTCGAACAAAAGCGCGTCGAACGACAGAAGCTCGACGCCATGCTCGCCTACTGCGAATCAGCGCGCTGCCGGCGCGTCGTGCTGCTCAATTACTTTGGCGAGGAAGCCGTGGCTTGCGGCAACTGCGACGTCTGCATCGATCCGCCGCAAGTATGGGACGGCACCGTCGCCGCGCAGAAAGCGCTATCAGCCGCACTACGCACCGGGCAGCGCTTCGGCGCAGGACATCTGATCGACCTCCTGCGCGGCAAGAACACAGACAAAATGAAACAGTTCGGCCACGACAGCCTGCCGACCTTTGGCGTCGGCGCGGACATGGACGACATGGGCTGGCGCTCGGTGTTTCGCCAGTTGCTCGCTGGCGGATTACTCGAGGCCGACGCACAGGCTTACGGCGCACTCAAACTGACTGATGAAGCACGCCCCGTACTGAAAGGGGAGACCACGTTGACACTGCGCCGGCACGCTGTCCGCACAAAAAGCAAGGCGGTTAAAAAGACACGGGAAAAGGTCGGTACCGGCGCCACGATTGCCGCCAGCGATTCACCGCTATTCGATGCGCTACGAGGCTGGCGAGCCGACAAAGCCCGTGAGCAAGGCGTTCCCGCCTACGTCATTCTGCATGACCGGACACTGCACGAACTCGCGACCCTGCGCCCGCAGTCGCTGACCGCACTGCTCGACGTACCGGGAATTGGCCTCGCCAAGGCGGAACGCTATGGCGAGGCTTTGCTGGAACTTCTGCGAGACGGCTAAGCCAGCCCACCCCACAAGGTGGAGATAGGCATCGCCCAGAGACGATCACCAAGCGGCAGCGTCTCGCTACCGTCGTAGAGAACCACGCCCAGCTTGAACTGGCCTCCAGCAATGCCGGCCAGCCGTTTGAGGCCACGCAGATCGCCTTCCTGGAGTGAATATGGGGTCGGACACGATTAAATAACTCTGATAGACTTTCATAATGGCCCGACTTCCCCGCTATTTTGCTGAAAACGTACCCCAGCATGTCATTCTGCGCGGAAACAACCGCGAGGCAATTTTTGCGAATGACGAGGACTGCCATTTTTTCAAGGAAGTCCTTGTCGACGCTGCCAAGCGCTATGGCCTCTCAATCCACGCCTATGTGCTGATGACCAACCATATTCACCTGCTAGCCTCGCCCGAGACCGCAGAAAGTCTTCCAAAAACCTTGCAAAGCCTTGGCCGGCGTTATGTTCAGTATTTTAACTATCGCTACAAGCGCACTGGCACTTTGTGGGAAGGTCGCTATCGGGCCACTGTCGTTGAAGCGGAAACCTACCTGTTCGAATGCATGCGTTACATCGAACTCAACCCGGTACGGGCTGGCATGGTTGCGCACCCGAAGGACTTTCCGTGGTCAAGCTACCGGGCGAACGCCGAGGAGGAGGCTGACGTCCTCGTTACCCCTCACCTCGAGTATCGTCGGCTGGGCGCAAACGCCAGCGAGCGCCAGATCGCCTATCGCATCCTTGCAAAGGAGCCACTGGACGCGGAGCAACTCACCGCTGTTCGCGAGTCCACGAACAAGGGCTGGGCATTAGGCGGCGGGAGGTTTCAGGAAAAGATCGAGCGACTGACACAACGCAGAGCCGCGCCACTACCAAAGGGGAGACCAAAGAAAAGCGATGATTAGTCGTGTCTGACCCCATATATATGGGAGTTGGAAGATGCCGAGGTGGCACTTTGCGTAACACCATGCTCTGTCGCCGCTAACACCGTACGACCGCGCTGAACACTCGGCCGATCAACGCATTTTCAGGTCATTGATCGCTGGCTGGTAGCCGGTCGCCGCGCTCTTGCGCAACCAGCTTTCCGCCACGGCCGGGTCGCGCGCCTGACCAGCGCCGGTGGCGAACATCACCGACAGGGCGTACATCGCTTCGCCATTGCCGCCCTCGGCGGCGCGCTGGAACCAGAATGCGGCTTTATCCAGATTGCGCTCGACGCCGCGCCCGGTCTCGTAGTACCAGGCCAGACGGGCCTGCGCGCGGGCATCGCCACGCTCCGCCGCTTCGCTCAGCAGGCGAATCGCTTCCGCCGATTTGCCGTCGGCCAGCGCACGATCCGCCGTCAGCAGAACATCGGCATCGGCAGCCGCCGGGGAAGCCGCAGCGAGATAACGGGCCGCCTCCTGATCGCCGCCGGCAGCGGCAATGCTCAGATAGCGCCGGCCCTCGGCTTCGTTCTTCGGGATGTCCGGCGTGCCCAGCCAATAGACGATGCCCAGACGAAAGACTGCCTTCGCACTGCCGTTGTCGGCACCGCGCCGATAATAGGCCAGCGCGCGATCGATGTTTTTGGCGACGCCCAGTCCGTCTTCATAGAGCAGACCAAGATTGAACGCCGCCTCGCCGAAACTGCGCGCATCGAGCGCTTCCCAGATGCGGCGCGCCGTATCGTAATGCGCCATCTTGAACTCGGCATAGCCACGGTAATTGCCGATCGCCGGCTTGCGGACGATCTCGACCAGATCGATATCGTCGGCCGCGCTGTCGGTCTCAGACCCGGCAAGAACCGGGCCGCAGCAGAACAGCGAGAGCAGCAAGGCGTGGCGAAGCATCGAGGCGCGCTTCCCCGAAACAGCAAAGCGTTTCACCTCATTTGTCATTGTTCGTTTCGATGCGCAGAACAGGAAGCCAGTGCCCAGCGGGGTCGCCAACCGTCCGGCCGCCGGCGGGGCGGCGACCGTTGCGCTTTTCTCGACCTTGAGGGCGGGCGCTGCCACGGCGGCGCTGGGCGCGAACAACAGAATCGGGGCGGCGCTGCGGGAAAGGCAACGGATAAAGCTGGACATGGGGTGTCTCCTGAAAAGTTGAATGGGCATGGCATAAGCCGGGTCCAATGCTAGGGAAGTCGGCGGCAAAGCGGAAGCCGTCTGCCACTGCCCGGGCAAAAACGCCGTTCACGCCGGGGAAATTGCCCGACCGGATGACCGGGCCTGATGGTTCGGGGAAAGCCGCAGCGCTGGTCTATCCTTCGAGTGAGCTTCCCGACGATATGGGGTCAGCTTGAAGTATCCAATCAAAGGGGTCACCCATTAGCCGGCCTTGATCAAGTGGCAAAACAAAGTCGTCACATCGCGAGTAATCGCGATGTGAATCTGATGAATCTCCTACAAGACTACAACTGCATACACCACAATTCATGCCTGCCTTAGCCGCGCCCTGCTTTTTGCTCCATTGGCTGCGATTGAATCGCGCCAGTCACCCATCGGGATCAAGCGGTGTGCGCTGTGCTGCGTCCGCCCTGGCGGCCCTTGGCCGCCCCAGAAAAGCTTCAGTGCCGTCCCGCGTCCAAATAAGTTGGACAGATTCCGGGCTGCCGCGTGAGTGCTCGGCGAGAACGACCGCTTCCTCTCCTTCACACTGGCCAATACCGCGCTGGGCGATCAGGCGAACGGGCCGGACGATGCCTTTGAAGTCGCCCTGATCGACGCCAGCACCGGCCACTCGCTGATGGGTGGCAGCGCGCTAGCCTCCCCTCGGGGGACCGGGCTTAGCCATAGCGACGCCATCGTAAACCGCCAGGTTGATGGCAGCGAACACGACGCCACCGGCATCAACGTGGTGACCAACAACGACGCCCCGAAGGAAGCACCCTCTTACGCGACGGCTGAACCAGCCTGGCCCCACAAGGTAGAGATAGGAATCGCCCAGAGACGATCCCCAAGCGGCAGTGTCTCGGTACCGTCGTAGAGAACCACACCCAGCTTGAACTGGCCTCCAGCAATACCGGCCAGCCGTTTGAGGCCACGCAAATCACTTTCCTTAATCGAGGCCGCTGATTTGACCTCAATGCCGATCAATTCGCCGCCTGCGTTTTCAACGACCACATCAACTTCGAATTGATCGTGATCGCGGTAATAAAACAATTGAAAATCCCCATCGGCGGCCGTAGCATGCTTTAGCAGTTCACCATATACAAAAGTCTCCAGCACGTTGCCAAACCGACTACGATCCTGCTTGAACATGGCAGGAGAAAGATCGGCAAGCGTAGACAACAGGCCCGAATCAATAAACTGCAGCTTGGGGGTTTTCACCACACGCTTAAGCCGGTTTCTGGCCCAGACATCAACGCGCTTAAGCAGGTACATTTGCTCGAAAACACCGATATAGCGGGCTGCTGTCTTATGATCCAAGCCTAGCTGGCCGCCCAGTTGCGAGTAGTTACACAGTTGCCCCGAGACTTGCGCCAATGCCCGTAAAAAGCGGGGTAGTTGATCGATCTTGTCGATTCCCGCCACATCACGAACATCACGCTGAATGATCGCATCAATGTACTGTCGGGCCCATATCGTGCGCCGGCGCGCCGTGGCGCGTGAAACTGCTTCCGGATAACCACCACGCAATACAGTTTCAACCAATGCCTCACCGACCAGCGGGGTAAGCACCTTGGGCAAATGCCCGGAAAAAACGCTATCCAGCCAATTGACCGAGGTACCCTGCATCTCGCTTTGCGCAAGCGGTAACAGCATCAAGGTTTCCATACGACCAGCCAGCGAATCCGCTACCGTGGGCAGCGCCATCAAATTGGCTGAGCCCGTAAGCAGAAAACGACCGGGGCGCCGATCCTCATCAACAGATTTCTTGATCGCCAGAAGCAGTTGCGGCGCACGTTGAACTTCATCAATAACGGCTCGATCCAGGCTACGAATCATCCCCACTGGATCTTCCCTGGCTGCCAACAGCGTCACCGCATCGTCAAGGGTGAGGTAGCGCAGCCCTTGACTGGCGGCAATCTGGCGTACCAACGTCGTCTTGCCTGCTTGCCGTGGGCCGGCAAGCAGTACGACAGGCGTATCGGTCAGCGCTTCTGCAACGCGCGCTTCAATAAAGCGTGGATAAAGCGCTGCTGACGTAATGGACAAAGCAATCATGGCTGAACATACTACCGTGCAACCGGGAATAATTCAACGTGTGAGTGGGAAACTAAATCCGTGCAACAGGGAAACAAATGAGCTTATTCAAACCTGAGCGACTTGAAAAGGCTTTTGTACCGCGAGATAAAATCAATGCGCACTGACCGCTGCCGCATTGCACGACCAGCCGCTACGGACAAGCAGGCGATTTTTCTATCGTTGCTTGCCGGTACGGTTAGCCTGGCTCAGCGGTTACGGCTACCGCTGCGGTGCGATGCACCGCCCGGCTTCGGTGCGCTACCCGAACGATTGCCACCCGGTGCACCGGGGCGCGCGCCGCCACCCGGACGACCACCACCGGCGGGGCGCTGACCGCCACGCGCACCTGACGAACGCATCAGGATCGGCTCGGCACGAATGCTCGGATCGGGTTCATAACCCGGGTAAACCGAGGCTTCAATCTGGACTTTGAGCAAGCGCTCGATATCGTGCAGTAGTTTGTGTTCATCGACACAGACCAGCGAGGTTGCTTCACCTTCGCTGCCGGCGCGCCCGGTGCGGCCGATACGGTGCACGTAATCTTCGGCGACGTTGGGCAACTCAAAGTTGACGACGTGCGGCAGTTCGTTAATGTCGATACCGCGTGCGGCAATGTCGGTCGCGACCAGCACATGCAGCTTGCCGCTCTTGAAGTTAGCCAGTGCCCGGGTGCGTGCGTTCTGGCTCTTGTTGCCATGAATCGCGTCGGCTTCAATACCGGCTTTGAGCAGTTTGTCGGCCAGCCCGTTGGCGCCCCACTTGGTACGCGTAAAAACCAGCACCTGATACCAACCGTTGTCGCGAATCAATTCAACGAGCAGATCACGCTTGCGCTCACGATCAACCTTGTAGACGCGTTGTTTGACCAGCTCGGATGCCGTATTGCGGCGCTCCGACTCGACATACTCCGGATTGACCAGGAAGGTGCTGGCCAACGTACGGATCTCATCCGAGAAGGTGGCGGAAAAGAGCAGGTTTTGCCGCTTTTTCGGCACCAGTGCGATGACGCGCTTGATGTCGTGAATGAAGCCCATGTCGAGCATGCGATCGGCTTCGTCGAGTACCAGCACTTCAACCGCAGACAGATCAACATTGCGCTGCTGGCAATGATCCAGCAGGCGACCCGGTGTGGCAACGAGGATGTCGATACCGCTTTTGAGCGCCGATATCTGCGGATTCATGCCGACACCGCCGAACATGACCAGCGATTTAAGCGAAAGATGCTTGCCGTAAGTGCGCACGCTCTCTTCGACCTGCGCGGCGAGTTCGCGCGTTGGGGTCAGAATCAGTACGCGGATCTTGCGCGGCCCGGTCGTACGGGTTGCCGCAAGGCGATTAAGAATTGGCAGAACAAAACCGGCGGTCTTGCCGGTCCCCGTTTGCGCGCAGGCCATCAGGTCGCGCCCGGCGAGGACAACCGGAATCGCCTGTGCCTGAATCGGGGTGGGGGTTTCGTAGCCATGATCAGCAATGGCACGCAGGATCTCGGGTGCGAGACCCAGTTCGGTAAATTTCATGCAGGAGAACTCCAGGCGTTTGCCATGCGTGCGGACAAAACCA
>CAJAHZ010000115.1 GCA_903939665.1 uncultured Pseudomonadota bacterium
ATGCCGCGCGTGGGCTTGAAGAGAAGACTGCACGGCAAACTGTGTCGCACGTGACATTCTCCGATGAGCGCAAAAACTTGCCCGCCGACGCCTTGTGCATTGCCCATCCAAAGAATCTCTCACTCTTCAAGGCTGCAAAAATGTCCTCCACCAGAACTTCCCGCGCGGCTCGCTTCGCGAACACCGCCGCACTCCTGATCGGCATGATCGGCACGGCGCTGATCGCTACTGCGCCGGCGACTGCGGCTTCATCAAACCGCCACAACGCCCAAAGCGTCGCCCGCGCGACGCCAAAGGAAGCCAAGCTGATGCTCGATACCGCAGCAGACTATCTTGCCACGCAACCGAAGGAACGCGCCTATGCGGCGTTCAACAATCAGAAGGGCCGGTTTCTGCGCGGCGATCTGAATGTTTTCGTCGTCGGGCTTGATGGCGTCATGCATGCCGATGGCAGCGCGCCTGAAGCCCTGGTCGGAACCAATGTCACGGACTTGCGCGACGCCTCCGGGAAGCAAGTGTTCCGGGAACTTCTGGAGAAAGCCAGGACGGCGGACTCCGGCAGCGTGGAAAATGTCTGGCTTAATCGCGTAAGCAACCGGATTGAAGACCGGACGGTGCACTTCCGGCGGGTCGGCGACAACGTCGTCGCGGTCGGCAGTTACGCCCCACGCTCAAGCGCCGAACAGGCCCAGTCGCTGCTCGAAATCGCTGTCATCGAAATCGGCAAATCCGGCCCCGACGCAGCATTCAGCGAGTTCAACAAGCAACGTGGCCGCTTCGTTCGTGACGATCTCTACGTGTTCGTGGTCGGGCTTAATGACGCGCGCTTCTATGCCACCGGCGCAACACCCGAAATGGTCGGCAAGGACGTTGGTAACTTGCGCAACGTCGAGGGCAGGCCGATCATCCGCGAAATGGTCGAACTCGCGAAGGCGCAGGACAACGCGGTCTACGAGTATGAATGGCGCAACCCGGCGACCAACAAGGTCGAGAAGAAGCACACCCTGATCCAGCGCATCGACGGCTATCTCGTCGGGGTTGGCTATTACAGCAAGTAAGGTAAAGCACGCAGACCGATCCCGGGTTACCGGGCTCGGAACCCTTTGGGGGCAGGGCATCGGCAAATCAGCCGGACCCTGCCCCCCATTCCGTTATGGATTGCTTGCAGTGGATGCGCCGCACAAGGCCGCCGAATAGACCTCGGTGACCAGCACCGACTGTTGCCTGAAATGAAACAGCGAACGGCGCGCCCAGAGGGTTTTCGGCTGTCCGCCGATGACTTTAAGCGCAGGATCAAAAAGGGGATGGCGTGCATCGAGCCGCCTGAAATTGAGCTTGCCGCGCACAAAACCGACATGCGAAAAAAGCAGCGAACCGAGTGAGCGACTACCCAGACGCGCCAGCCAGCGCGTCAACGGCCCGCGCGGACGGCAAGGCAGCACGGTGTGGGCAAAGGCAACCACATCACCATCGCAGAGTAGCGCTACTTCACGCACCCAGGCGAAAGAACGGGGATTGACGCCAAGCACCAGCGCCTCATCACGTGTTGGCAGCGCCCTCTCCTGTCGCAACAGACGCACGGCGAAGCGTCCACGCGCCTGGATTCGTGCGGTCAGCGACCCCCCTTCACGCAACCAGGGCAAGTAGCGGAAGTTCTCGGCGTGGTGCGGCAGCGTGTCGCGCCATGCGCTACGTCTTGAGGAAATTCTCATGCAGGAAAATTTCAGCCGCGTTTAGCGCGGACGCGGCGCACGTTCGATGCCGCCGATGCGCGTTCCCGCCTTCAGCCCCTTGGTGGCAAACCAGCCGATGTTCATTTCAAGCGCGAAGCGGGCGGGGCCGGCAGCGCAGTGGTTATCTTCGGTTTGCGGTTGCATGTCTTCAATATTCAGGATGCGTCCTTCTTCATCAAGAAACGCCACCGAGAGCGGCAGGAAGGTATTGCGCATCCACATGCAGTGACGCTCTGCCTGCGGAAAGACAAAAAGCATCCCCTGATTGCCCCCCATCGCGCGACGTTGCATCAATCCCTGCATGCGGTTGCTCTGATCAGCCGCCACCTCGGCTTCAATACGGTGAAAGCCCGCCGTGAGCTCCATGCGCGGCATTTCGGCCATGAGCGGCCCGGCCCAGAACAGCGGAGTCAGGGTAAAAAGCAGGCACATCAGTTTGCGCATCAGGGGCTCCCTATTCTGCGAACGCTTTAGTGACGATCAATGCTTCGCTTTTGGCTTTTTCGCTTTCTTGGCGGACTTCTTCTCCGACGGATTGGCGTTTTTCGCCTTGTCCTTTTTCGGCCTTGGCGCATCCGCTCCGGAGGTCACGGGTGCCGCCTCGCTTTCGGCCGCTTTGGGTATCGCCGCAGCGACGTTCATGGAACTCAGGGAAAAGAAAGCGGCGGTGAGCAGCAACAGAAGCTTGTTCATCTTTGATTCCTTTTGTCTCGTGCAGCAATCGGGGAAATTTTTGCCAACGCAGGCGCCAGGTCGGCGTAACTGCCGGCTATCACTCGCGACTCGCCGGGAGCCAGTCCATCCAGCGTTGCCGAGCCGACAGCATAGCGAATCAGGCGCAGGGTTGGATAGCCCACATGCGCCGTCATCCGCCTTATCTGGCGATTCTTGCCTTCGGAGATTTGAATTTCGATCCACGAAGTGGGCACCGACTTGCGAAAGCGGATGGGCGGATCACGCAGCCACAGATCCGGATCGTCGATCCGCCGCACAGCCGCTGGTCGGGTCATAAAATCGGCATAGCGCACACCACGCCGCAACTGATCCAGCGCCTCGTCGGTCGGCTCGCCTTCAAGCTGCACCCAGTAGGTTTTCGGCAGCTTGTGGCGCGGCTCGGCGATCTTCGCCTGCAAGGCGCCATCATCGGTAAGCAGCAACAA
>CAJAHZ010000116.1 GCA_903939665.1 uncultured Pseudomonadota bacterium
CCGGCCTGTCGACCGAAGCGCAATACCGTGACGGCTTTGGCCCCTTCCCGCCCGGGCTGCGCTGCGTCCCGTACGGCGACGCGGCGGCACTGGAGGCGGCAATCACGCCGAACACCGCGGCATTTCTGGTTGAGCCGATCCAGGGCGAAGGCGGCATCATCCTGCCGCCGGCCGGCTACCTCGCCGCCTGTGCCGAAATCTGCAAACGCTACAACGTACTGCTGATCGCCGACGAGGTGCAGACCGGACTCGGGCGCACCGGCTGGCTGCTTGCCTCGCAGCACGACGGCATCCGCCCCGACGGCATCATCCTTGGCAAGGCGCTTGGCGGCGGCCTGCTGCCCGTGTCGGCTTTCCTCGCTGATGAGCGCGTGATGCAGGTTTTCCACCCCGGCGATCACGGCTCGACCTTTGGTGGCAATGCGCTTGCTGCGGCGGTAGGGCTGGAGGCCCTCGACTTGCTGATTGATGAAGATCTGATCGTGCATTCTGCCGCGCTCGGCGGCTGGCTGCTCGCGCAGCTCGCCGATCTTGCCGCCCGCCACTCGCTGATCCGTGCGGTACGTGGGCGGGGCCTGTTCGCCGGCATTGAGCTCGACCCGGCGCGTGCCGACGCGCATCTGCTCGCCGAAGCCATGGCCGTGCGCGGCGTATTGACCAAGGACACGCACGGCACCGTTCTGCGCCTCGCGCCGCCGCTGACCATCACGCAGGACGAACTGGCATGGGGTCTGGCGCGCATCGAAGAAGTGCTGGGCGACGCCGGCAAGCGCCTGCCGCACGCGGCTTAGTTGGCACATTGAAATCTACTAAAAATGCGAACCACCAAGACACCAAGACACCAAGATACACCAAGAAATTCGAAGGTTTTCCTTGGTGTGCCTTGGTGGTGATGCCTTTGATTTTGCCTATCGATCTACCGAAACCAACACACGGAGAAATTCGGCCATGCGCCAGCGTGAAACTGAAAGGGCCTATGGCTCCTCCCTGAAGAGGGATGCCCTGATGATCGACGCGCTGTTTGAACGCCTCGGGCTGGCCGAGCAGAACCCGGCTGCGGCGCTTGGCGATGGCTCGTGGCGCGACGGCGTTGGCGGCTTTGCATCGATTGATCCGACCTGCTGCGAACCGCTGGCGATGGTCGCACGCGCCACGCCGGACGACTACGAAACGGTGCTGTGCGCCGCGCAACGCGCGCACCATCGCTGGCGCGAAATTCCGGCGCCGAAACGCGGTCTCTTTGTGCGCGATCTGGCCGACGCTTTTCGCGCCTCCAAGAACGATCTCGCGACGCTGATCGCACTTGAAGTGGGCAAAATAAAAGCCGAAGCCGATGGCGAAGTGCAAGAGATGATCGACATCGCCGACTTTGCGGTCGGCCTGTCGCGCCGGCTGGAAGGCGTAACGCTCGCTTCGGAGCGCCCGCACCACCGGCTGTTTGAACAGTGGCAGCCGCTCGGGCCGGTCGCGCTCATCACCGCGTTCAATTTCCCCGCCGCTGTGTGGGCGTGGAACGCGCTGATCGCGGCGGTATGCGGCGACAGCGTGGTCTGGAAACCGAGTCCGAAAGCGCCGCTCACGGCCATCGCGGTGCAGCGCATCGTCGACCAGGTCGCTGCGCAGCACAATGCATCGGGTGTCTGCACTCTGTTGCTTTCAGATGAAGTGTGGCCGGTCGAACGGCTGGCTGCCGATCACCGGCTGCCGCTATTTTCCTTCACCGGATCATCAATCGTCGGTCGGCGCATCGCACCGGTCGTCGCGGGTCGGTTTGCTCGTTGCCTGCTCGAATGCTCGGGCAACAACGCACTGGTTATCGACGAGAGCGCCGATCTCGATATGGCCTTGCCGGCGATTCTGTTTGGTGCGGTCGGCACCGCCGGCCAACGGTGCACTACCACTCGCCGCCTGATCGTGCACCGTGCGCGACGTGACGAGCTGATCGAACGCCTGCAGTACGCTTATCGCCAGATCAAAATCGGCGACCCGCTCGACCCGGCAACGCTGCTTGGCCCACTGATCGATGAAGAAGCGCGGCGCGCTTTTTCCAGCGCGGTCAACGAGGCGCTGGCAGCAGGCGGCACGCTGCTGGCGGGCGGCAAGG
>CAJAHZ010000117.1 GCA_903939665.1 uncultured Pseudomonadota bacterium
GAGGCGGTACTGAGCATTCACACCGGTGACGCCGTCGCCAACCTCGTCATTTACCCGCCCAACGAAGAACGCATGACACTAAAAACACGCGACGGACGCGTCCGCGAACGCGCACGCCTCGACACAGTCAGAGGGCTGCTGACCAAGCCATGACAAAGGCCAAGATTTTTTTTATCAGCATTGCTGCCGCCAGCATCGCGCTGCTGGCCGGGATTTATGCCGGGGCGCAGCGCACTAACTCGCCTCAGCACACGGCCCCGCATCTGGCAGAAAAAAATATCGGCAGGCTTTTTTCCAGCACGCTGCTCGACACCAGCGAAAAAAGTTATTCGTTTGCTCAGTGGCGAGGAAAAATACTGGTCGTTAATTTCTGGGCCGCCTGGTGCCCGCCTTGCCGTGATGAAATGCCGGGATTTTCGCGCCTGCAGACAAAATTTGCTGCGAACGGCGTTCAATTTGTGGGCATCGCGCTCGATTCCAGCGATATGGTTCGCGAATTTGCCTTACAACATCCTTCAACTTACCCGCTGGTGATCGGCGGTACCGAGGGCGTCGAACTCGCCCGGCTACTCGGCAACCCGCAACTCGCACTCCCTTATACGCTAATCATCAACGCCGCCGGAGAAGTCCGCTTCGCCCGTCTGGGCGGGCTTTCCGAGCAGGAACTTGATGCGCTGTTGCGGGAAAGCACTGCGCGCTAAAACCGTCATGCTGGACAAAATGCTGCGATTTGCGGCAAACTTGCAGCTATGAAGAAGCAAAAGACCACTTCGTCAGGATCAGAAAAGGCGGCAACAGCGCCAAAACTACTTGTCCTGCACGGGCCAAACCTCAACTTGCTGGGCACCCGCGAGCCGAATCATTACGGGCAAACGACACTTGCCGACATCAACGTCGCACTCGCTCGTCGCGCCGAAGCTGCCGGCGTCGAATTGGAATCTTTTCAAAGCAACCATGAAGGCGCGCTGATCGAGCGCGTACACGCGGCCCGTGAGCAAGGCGTCCGCTACATCATCATCAATCCGGCGGCCTATACGCATACCAGTATTGCACTGCGCGACGCCATGGCGGCGGCCGGCATTCCGTTCATCGAAGTCCATCTTTCCAACGTGCATGCACGCGAATCATTCCGCCACAACTCCTATTTTTCGGATCTGGCGGTCGGCGTAATCACGGGCCTTGGCAGCGAGGGCTATCTGCTCGCGCTTGAGTACCTGCTGAGCAAGCTCAATACAGACTGAAGTTCCGTCAAATGACGTGCTTGGTCTACTGCCTGCCACGCTTCGCTGGCGGCAAAAAAAATTCAGAGGGAGAAAATTCATGGATCTGCGTAAACTCAAGAAACTGATCGACCTTGTCGAGGAATCGGGCATCACCGAACTCGAGGTAACCGAGGGAGAAGAAAAGGTTCGCATCGTCAAGCACTCGACCGCTGCCGCTCAGCACACCTACATGGTGCCGCAAGCAACTCACGCAGCGATGCCTGCCCCTGCCGCCACGGCGGCAACTGCGCTGGCAACGGCGGCGGCAGAACCCAGCCTGCCGGAAGGCCACGTCGTCAAATCGCCGATGGTCGGCACCTTCTACCGATCTGCCAGCCCCGGCTCCGAGGCCTTCATCGAGATTGGCGCCACAGTCACTGTCGGTCAGACGCTGTGCATCATTGAAGCGATGAAGCTGCTCAATGAAATCGAGTCCGACGGCGCGGGCATTATCAAGGCGATCCTGGTTGAAAATGGCCAGCCGGTCGAGTTCGGCGAACCGCTGTTTATCATCGGCTAAAGGGGATATTCCGTCATGTTCGGGAAAGTCCTTATCGCCAACCGCGGAGAAATTGCCCTCCGCATCCAGCGCGCCTGCCGTGAACTGGGCGTCAAAACTGTTGTCGTGCACTCTGAAGCCGATCGCGACGCCAAATACGTAAAACTTGCCGACGAATCGGTGTGCATCGGCCCGGCGGCATCAAGCCTGAGCTACCTCAACGTGCCGGCGATCATCTCGGCAGCCGAAGTCACCGACGCGGAAGCAATCCATCCGGGCTACGGCTTTCTTTCCGAAAATGCCGACTTTGCCGAGCGTGTTGAATCATCAGGCTTCGTTTTCATTGGCCCACGCCCCGAGACGATCCGCCTGATGGGCGACAAGGTTTCCGCCAAAGACGCGATGAAGGAGGCGGGCGTGCCCTGTGTACCGGGCTCGGAAGGCGCTCTGCCGGAAGACCCGAAAGAAATCATTCGCACGGCCAAAGCCGTCGGCTACCCGGTAATCATCAAGGCGGCGGGCGGCGGTGGCGGGCGCGGCATGCGCGTGGTGCATACCGAAGCAGCCCTGATCAACGCCGTGACGCTGACACGCTCGGAAGCACAAAGCTTTTTCGGCAATCCGAATGTCTATATGGAGAAGTACCTGGAAAATCCACGCCACGTGGAAATCCAGATTCTTGCCGATAGTTTCAAGAGCGCAGTCTATCTTGGCGAACGCGACTGCTCGATGCAGCGCCGCCACCAGAAGATCATCGAGGAAGCACCGGCTCCGGGCATCGCGCCACGGCACATTGCACGCATCGGCGAGCGCTGCGCCGAAGCCTGTCGCCGCATTAACTACCGCGGCGCGGGCACTTTCGAGTTCCTCTACGAAAACAACGAGTTCTACTTTATCGAGATGAACACCCGCATCCAGGTCGAGCATCCGGTGACCGAATTGATCTCCGGCGTAGACCTCGTTCAGGAGCAAATCCGGATTGCTGCCGGGGAAAAGTTGCGCTTCAAGCAGCGCGACCTGAACTTCCGAGGCCATTCGATCGAATGCCGCATAAACGCCGAAGATCCCTACACGTTCGTGCCTTCTCCCGGCAAGATAACGTTTTATCACCCACCAGGTGGACCCGGTATCCGTGTCGATTCGCACATTTATCAGGGCTACACCGTACCGCCGCACTACGACTCGATGGTTGCCAAAGTCATTTCTTATGGCGATACGCGAGATCAGGCGATTCGCCGCATGCGCATCGCGCTGTCGGAAATGAGCATTGAGGGCATCAAGACAAATATCGCCCTGCACCAGGAGTTGCT
This sequence comes from uncultured Pseudomonadota bacterium, assembly GCA_903939665.1. Lineage (GTDB taxonomy): Bacteria > Pseudomonadota > Gammaproteobacteria > Burkholderiales > Rhodocyclaceae > CAJBIL01. Next base: position 3,072 of record CAJAHZ010000117.1, read on the forward strand.
GCAGGATGCCCGTTTTGTCGAAGGCGGCACGAGCATTCATTACCTTGAACACAAGCTCGCCGCCAAAGGCGAAGTGAAGAAGACCGGCTGAGGCCGGTGCGCTTAGATGGCCTGGATTTCTGTCAGCATTGAAACTGATTGCAGTCACGCCGAGGCGCTGGCCGACGCGTTGCTTGAGGCCGGCGCACTTTCTGCCAGCATCGAGGATGCCGACGCCGGCACCCCCGAGGAGACGCCACAATTCGGCGAACCGGGATCCATTACCACCCCCGGCTGGGAGCGCTCCCGTGTCGTCGCGCTGCTTGAATTCGACACCAACGTAACTGAACTGCTTGCCGCCTGCGCAGTCAGTGCCGGACTCGGGGAAGCGCCGCCCTACAACGTCGAGGAAGTTGCCGAACAAAACTGGGTGCAACTCACCCAGTCGCAGTTCGAACCAATTCGCGTCTCAGCGCGCCTATGGATTGTCCCCTCTTGGCACGAGGCACCCGACCCCGCTGCGCTGGTACTGGTGCTTGACCCGGGGATGGCCTTCGGCACCGGCTCGCACCCGACGACCCGCCTCTGCCTCGAATGGCTGGAACGAGTCGTCATTCCTGACACTTCGATCCTCGATTACGGTTGCGGGTCGGGCATTCTGGCCATCGCGGCGGCAAAACTTGGCGCAAGCAAGGTGCTTGGCGTGGACATTGACCCGCAGGCAGTCAGCGCCGCAAAAAACAACGCCGAACGTAATAATGTGAGCGCACAGTTTGACGACTCGTCTCGTGCACTTCGTGGGCAGTTCGATATTGTGGTTGCCAACATCCTCGCCAACCCGCTCAAAGCATTGGCCCCGGCGATCACCGCCCATGTGCGCCCCGGGGGCCGTCTGGCACTATCGGGCATTCTCGCCGAACAGGCCGAGGAGTTGATCGCAATCTACGCACCCTATATTCTGCTGAGCATTGCCGATAGCCGTGAGGGCTGGATTTGCCTTGCGGGAATCAAGGAGTAGCGCTCGCTAATGAAAACCTGTTGCCCGAGCTGCCAGACAACCTTCCGGGTGACGCCGGAACAGCTCAAGGCGCGCGCGGGAAAGGTGCGCTGCGGCAAGTGCCAAGTGGTATTCAACGCACTCGACAGCCTGCTCGAAGAGGCGGCGCATGGCGCAAGCGGCGCACCGGCAAACACCTCGCCACGGGCACCTGCAAGTAAGCTGCCCATGGCGGCACCGGCCCCTACTGAAATCACCGCCCCGCTTGAAACAGCGCCCGAGCCAGCCCCCCCCAGTCAAATCCCTGCTGAACCGCTAAGCGAAGCGGCCGCACAGGCGCTGGCTAGGGCGTCCGGCCTGATTGTGGCGCGCGAAACGACCGAAATTCCCGGTTACAGCAAGTGGGCCGAAGGCGTCATGAGCAGTCCGGCGCTGCCGTCACCGAGCAAAAGCGCCACCTGGCCATTTACCTTGGCTGCACTCTTGCTCCTGCTGGCACTAAGCGGACAACTCGTCTTTCATTTCCGCAGCGAAATCGCCATTACCGCACCCAGCCTGCGTCCGGCACTACAGGCGTTGAGCGATGCGCTCGGCACCAACATTGCCCTGCCGCACCACGCCGAACTGATGAGCATCGAAACCTCCGATCTGCAGGCTGACCCCGCACACGGCAACCTGCTGGTGCTGCAAGCGACTCTGCGCAACCGCGCGGCTTACGGACAAGCCTATCCGCTGCTCGAACTCTCGTTAACCGACACGCAGGACAACGCCATCGCCCGTCGCGTATTTCAGCCGGCTGATTACCTGCCCCCGCAGAATCCGCCTGGCCAGGCATTCCCGGCCAGTTCAGACGTCACCGTTCGCCTGTGGGTTGAGGTGAAGGACATTAGCGCTGCCGGCTACCGCCTCTACGTTTTCTACCCCTGATCGACCGAAGCGCGTCTGGCAACGGAGCGGCAGGTCACCGATGCTATAATTTTCGCTTCGCCCCATTACTTCGCAGCCAACTTATTTTCCGGAATTTCTATGACCACGCTCATCTGCGGCTCGATCGCTTACGACAACATCATGGTTTTCCATGACCGGTTCAAGAACCACATCCTGCCCGAGCAGATCCATATCCTGAACGTGGCGTTCCTGGTTCCAGAAATGCGTCGCGAGTTCGGCGGCTGCGCAGGAAATATTGCCTACAACCTCAAACTGCTGGGTGGTGAGCCGCTGATCATGGCGACGGTTGGCGATGATGCCGATCCCTACCTCGTGCGCATGGACGATCTTGGCCTGTCGCGTACCCACGTCCGGCGCATTGCCGGCAGCTTTACGGCGCAGGCCTTCATCACCACCGACCTCGACGACAACCAGATCACCGCTTTCCATCCAGGCGCGATGAGTTTTTCACATCTGAATCACGTCAGCGATGCAAAGCAGGCCAAGCTGGGGATTGTCGCCCCCGATGGACGTGACGGGATGCTGAAGCACGCGCGTGATTTTGCGGCGGCTGGCGTACCGTTCATTTTTGATCCGGGCCAGGGTCTCCCGATGTTCTCGGGAGAGGACCTGATGGGCTTCATGAAGCTGGCAAACTATGCCTGCTTCAACGATTACGAGGCGCAAATGGCTTGTGACCGCACCGAACGATCACTCGAACAACTGGCCAGAGAAGTTGAGGCATTGATCGTCACGCGCGGCGGCGAAGGCTCGCATATCTACGCGGATGGACAACGTTACGAGATTCCTTGCGTCAAGGCGGATGACGTGGTCGACCCCACCGGCTGTGGCGATGCCTATCGCGCCGGCCTGCTCTATGGCATTGCCGCTGGCTGGGGCTGGGAAAAAACCGGCCAACTGGCTGCGGTGATGGGAGCGATCAAAATTGCCCGCCGTGGCGGTCAAAACCATCGCCCGAGTCGCGACGAGATTAGCGAACGCTTTACCAGCGCCTTTGGCAGCGCCCCTTGGTAACGGAGTTGCAATGGCCGCACTAA
>CAJAHZ010000118.1 GCA_903939665.1 uncultured Pseudomonadota bacterium
CTGCAGGCGGTAAGGTGCTCGATCTGGCCTGTGGTGGTGGCCGGCATACGCGCTTGCTGGCTGGCTTGGGCTACGAAGTCGAGGCGGTTGATCGTGACACGTCGACGCTCGGCGATCTGGCGGCAACAGGCGGCGTGCAGGTGCGCGAAGTCGATCTCGAAGGCGGCGTTTGGCCTTACGGGGAGCACATGTTTTCCGGCATCCTGGTCACCAACTACCTTTTCCGTCCGCGCTTGTCAGCGCTGTTGGCGGCGCTGGCTGACCCCGGCATGCTGATCTATGAAACCTTCATGATCGGCAACGAACGCTATGGCAAGCCGTCAAATCCGGAGTTTCTGTTGCACTCACAGGAGTTGCTCGACTGGGCGAAGGCGGCTGGGTTGTCGGTCGTCGCTTTCGAGGAGGGGAGCGTCGATCTGCCGAAGCCGGCGATGGTGCAGCGCCTGTGTGCCGTGCGCGGCAAGCTGGTCGCCCGGATCTGACCGGTTGCTGCTTAGTTGCCTGTGATGCGGCGTGCCACCGCGTCGACGCCGGCGGGCGTCAGATCGTCGGTGGTGAGGGCCTGTGGTGTGCCGAAACCGGTGTAGTTGCGATTCTGCGAACGGTTATAAAGCGGGTCATAGTGCAGTTCGAGCAACTCGCTGACCAGCTCGCGCCATTGCGCATGGCTCACGTAGTTGTGCCAGCGCTCGATTGTTTCGCGGCTTTGCAGGTTGCGCAGCGCTTCGAGGCGCGAACTGAGCCAGTCAGGCGCGCTCAGAAAATAATCGTAATCGCGCAGCAGGAATTCGACGCGGGCGCTGAATGCGGCTTCGATGTTCATGCAGTCAGCGCAGCGCATGGTTTCGATCAAAGCATCGGGTAGATGGATCGAGCCGATCTTGCGGCTTTCCGCCTCGACAAATACGGGGCGCGTCAGATCAAAACCGTGCAGCGCAACGAGCAGTTTTGAGTCGAACATTTTTTGCGACGGTTGCGCTGAATCGGGTAGCACGCCAAGCACCGAACCCTTGTGACAGGCCAGTTCCTCAAGGTCGAGCACCTGTTCGCCGAGTCGCCCGAGCGCCTGCAGGATGCGGCTCTTGCCACTGCCGGTGGCGCCGCAAATTACCTTGAGCTTGAGCTGGCGGGGCAGCTCGGCCAAGCTGTCGACGACCATCTTGCGGTAGATTTTGTAGCCGTTCTCAAGTTGCTGCGCGTCCCAGCCGACACGCCGGAAAATGAAGGTCATCGAGCCGCTGCGCTGTCCGCCGCGCCAGCAGACGATCAGCGGGCGCCAGGTTTTTGGCCGGTCGAGAAATTTCTCACGCAGATGGCGTGCGATGTTTTCGGCAACGTAGGCGGCGCCGATTTTTTTCGCCTCGAAAGGCGATACCTGCTTGTAAAGGGTGCCAACTTCAATGCGCTGCTCGTTGTCGAGCACCGGGCAGTTGATCGATCCCGGGATATGGTCTTCGGCAAACTCGGCTGGCGAGCGGACGTCGATGACTTCGTCGAAACACGAAAATTCGTCGATCTGCCTGACGGTGGCAATGCCTTGTTTCATTTCAGGAGCGCTGCGCTTCTTCTGGTCGAGGGGCGCTATTCTAGCAGCGGTGCGAGCCCGTGCCAGACGTTGTCGAGCAAGCGCGGCTGCGCCTCGGCAGTGGGGTGCAGGTTGTCGGCCTGAAAAAGCGGGGTCTGCGGATTGCTGTTTGTCGCAACGCCGTCAAGGAGAAAATCAACGAGCGCTGTCTTTTGTGTTTTGGCAACCTCAGCAAAAACGCTGTGGAACTGGCTGGCGTAGTTTCCATAATTTGGCGGCAGGCGCTGGCCAACGATCAATACCTTCGCCCGATTCTTTTGCGCGCTGCTGGCGATGGCGATCAGGTTATCGCGCATGGCTTCCAAAGGCAGTCCACGCAGCCCGTCGTTGCAGCCCAGCGCGACAATGACGATTTGCGGCGCGTGCTTGGCCAGTGCCGCATCAATGCGCGCACGGCCACCGCTTGTGGTTTCGCCCGAGATGCTGGCGTTGACGACGCTATAATCAAGCTTCTTTTCTTGCAGGCGTTGCGCCAGCAGCGCCGGCCAGGCGGCATCGCGGCGTATGCCGTAACCGGCAGAGAGCGAATCGCCGAACACAAGAATGCTCTTGGCGGCATGCGCCGCTGGTGCGAACAGGGCGAATCCAGACAGTAGCAGGCAGAAAATTATCGGAAAGCGGCGCATGAGTGTGGAGTCATCGAAGGTGGTTGAGGTCAGCGGGCTAGCCAAATGTGTTGATAATGGCGGCGAGGTGTTGACCATTCTGCACGATATTTCGTTCTCAGTCGCCGCTGGCGAGACGGTGGCGATTGTCGGCGCTTCAGGTTCGGGCAAGTCCACACTGCTCGGCTTGCTGGCCGGGCTCGATCAGCCGACCAGCGGCTCGGTGCGGCTGGCCGGCGAATCGCTGGGTGGGCTCGATGAGGATGCGTGTGCAATGCTGCGTGGCCGTCTGCTCGGTTTTGTTTTTCAGTCGTTTCAACTGCTGCCCTCGCTGACCGCGCTGGAGAACGTCATGCTACCGCTTGAACTGGCGGGGCATGCCAATGCCCGGGCGGAAGCCGCGGCCTGGCTTGAGCGGGTGGGCCTCGCGCACCGCTTGCGGCATTACCCGAAGCACCTGTCCGGCGGTGAGCAGCAGCGCGTGGCCCTGGCTCGGGCTTTCGCCCCGAAACCCAAGCTGGTTCTGGCCGATGAGCCGACCGGCAATCTCGACGCGGCGACCGGTCACCAGATTATCGAATTGATGTTCTCGATCAACGCCGAAAGTGCGACGACCTTGATTCTGGTGACGCATGACGAAGAGATTGCGGCGCGCTGTCAGCGGCGTTTGCTGATGCACGCCGGGCGGATCAATGAGCTTGTTTGATGCGACTGAAGATTTTAACTGCATGATCTGAGCGACGCTTGAAGAGCTGTCGAGGGTGCCACGCAGCAGACGGTTGAGGCTGGACGGGAAACGGGTCGAATTTTTTCTCGATTACGGTCGCATGGGCGATGCTGCTCGCCCTTCATCGGGGCGATTTTGTTCGCTGAAAATAAAATGATTTATGGCGTAGGATGAATACTCTTGCTTTAATCGAGCGGCGGCGATGGCGATGGAAATTCCCGGCTTGAAATTTTCTGAAAATGAAGGTCGCTTGCTGGCTTCGATCGAGCCGGCTTCAGCGCCTCCGCTGCTTGATGTTGATATGCTGCGCAGCGTGCTGGGGCAGGCGGGGTATCAGGGTTGGTTTCTACTGGATGAAGCGCTGGCGACGCTGGTGGAGTGCTATAACGCTTCAGCTGAAACGTCTGAACTGGCGGTCGCTGAACGTCGTGACGCCAGTTTTTCAGTGGAAATTTCTGCTGATTCAATGTCCGCCTGGGTAAATTTTGTTCCGGCTTTTGGCGGCAAAGAGGTCATTCCTGACGACGTTTTTGCCGCGCTCGGTGAAGCCGCTATTACTTATGGAATCGATCCGGCCAGCGTTAGCGCTCTTTGCGCCAAGGGCGTGCCTGAACGTGTTTTGGCGGCAACCGGTGTTGCGGCGGAGAACGGACGGGACACTCGTTTTGAATTGCTTGCTGCCGATACGCGCGATCGGGTTCCCCAGGTAGATGCGCATGGCCTGATTGATTTCCGCGATCTTGGCGCAATCCCGCTGGTGGTGGCCGAGCAGCCGCTGATGCGGAGGATTCCGCCAACGGACGGGGTGGCCGGACGCAATGTTCTTGGTGAGTTGCTTGAGCCGGTGCCGGGGCGGAACGAGGGCTTTTCAGAAAGTCTGATCGGTGCCTATGTTTCCCGTGATGACGCCAACCTGCTGCTGGCCGTATTTAACGGCCAGCCGGTGCGCTCTGGTAACGGTGTTATGGTTGAGCAGGTCATGCATGTCCGGAATGTCAATCTGGCTTCGGGCAACATCACCTTTGATGGCACGGTGCATGTCGATGGTGAGGTCCTGCCGGGAATGAAGGTTCACGCAACCGGCGATATCATCGTGACCGGGGTGGTCGACGGGGGCGAACTCGACGCAGGGGGTGATGTCCGCATCGCTGGCGGGATCATCGCGCAAGCCAGAGTGCGTGCTGCGGGCTCGGTGGCGGCACGCTTTGTCGAGAGTGCGCACGTGTACGCCGGAACGGCGATTATTATCGACGACA
>CAJAHZ010000119.1 GCA_903939665.1 uncultured Pseudomonadota bacterium
GATGAGGACGATGTCTTCACCAATCACATTCATGCCGATGATCTCGCCATGCTGGCTTGCGCAGCCTTGCGTTATGGGCGGGCGAATCGCACCTACAATGCGACGGATGATTCCGAAATGAAGATGGGTGCCTATTTCGATCTTGTCGCCGAGCGTTTCGGTCTGCCCAAAGCACCCCGTTTGTCGCGCAGCGAAGCGGTCGAACAGATGCGGCCATTACAGTTGTCGTTCATGAGCGAATCACGGCGGTTGGCCAATCATCGTATCAAGAAAGAGCTACGCGCGACTTTGCGTTATCCACACGTCGAGGATGGTGTGGAAGCTGCGTGGAATGAAAGGAAAGCCCAGTGCTCATAGTCAAGTCGCTGCACATCTGGATGGTGATCAGCTGGTTTGCCGGCCTGTTTTACCTGCCGCGCATTTTCGTCAATCTGGCGATGGTCGAGCCCGGCAGCATTGCCGAACGTGATCGTTTGCTGCTGATGGCTGGCAAGCTCTATCGTTTCATGACACCGCTCGGCATCCTTGCGGTCGGTTTTGGCCTCTGGCTGTGGCTGGGGTTTGGCTTTTCGGGCGGCTGGTTGCATGCCAAGACAGCACTGGTGCTCGTTCTGGTGGCTTATCACCTCTACTGTGGCCGGGTGCTGCGCGACTTTCAGTCGACGCGTAATGCGCGTGGGCATGTCTGGTTCCGCTGGTTCAACGAGCTGCCTGTTTTGGTCCTGTTGGCCGTGATTTTTCTCGTCGTCCTCAAGCCTTTTTAATGTAACCCCCATTCTGGAATGATCGTGGAAAAATTCTTTGCAAGCTGCCCGCGCGGCCTCGAACCTTTGCTTGTGGAAGATCTGAGCGCTGCTGGTGTTGCGCACGTAAAGCAGATCCCGGGCGGCGTGCATTTTGCCGCCGACTGGCCGTCCTGTTACGCCATCAACCTGCATTCGCGTATTGCCACGCGTGTGCTCTGGCGCGTGGCGCATGGCCGCTATGCAAAGGAAGACGACATCTACCGGCTGGCGCTCGAAACGTCGTGGACGAAATGGTTTGACGTCGGGCAGACGATCCGTGTTGACGTGACGGCGGTCAAGAGTCCGCTGAAAAGCCTGGAATTCATTACGCTGCGCATCAAAGATGCGGTTTGCGACCGTTTCCGTCGCGAGTTCGATAAGCGCCCCAGCGTCGATACGCGCGAACCCGATGTGCGCATTCACAGTTTTATTACTGTTGATGAATGCACTCTCTACGTTGATACCTCGGGCGCGCCGCTTTACCAGCGGGGCTTGCGTCAGAAAACAGTGGAAGCACCGCTTAAGGAAAACATTGCGGCCGGCATTCTGCGGCTCTCCGGCTGGCAGCCGGGAACGCCGCTGATTGATCCGATGTGCGGTAGCGGCACTTTTCTTGTTGAAGCAGCGCAGATGGCGCTGAATATCGCGCCCGGTGCGGGCCGCGATTTCGGTTTTCAGCGCTTGAAGAATTTCGACCTGCCCGTCTGGAAGGCGATGCTCGATACGGCGATGGACGCCGAAAAGCCTGCTGCATTTGCCAATATTTACGGCAGTGACCTGTCGCCGGTTGCCGTGCGCGCAGCGTTGGCCAACCTGGATCGTGCGGGCCTGCTGCCGGCGGTCAGCCTGTCTTCCGGGGATGTTCTCGCCATCGACGCGCCCGCCGAGGCCGGCGTCATGATCGCCAATCCGCCTTACGGCGAACGACTCTCAGAACTGGATGATCTGGCCGAGTTTTATCCCTTGCTGGGCAGCGCCCTGAAGCGCAAGTTTGCCGGCTGGAACTGCTATCTGCTCAGCGCGGATACGCGCCTGCCGAAGATGATGCGCCTGACGCCAAGCAAGAAGACGCCGCTGTTCAACGGCGCGCTTGAATGCCGGTTGTACGAGTTCAAGATGGTTTCAGGCAGTAACCGGAAAGCCTAAACAATATCCAGGTGGCCGATGCCGGAGTTGAGGTCGCGGTCCTTCGACTCCTTGCCGTGCAACTTGATCTGCAGGCGCAGGTCGTTGATCGAATCGGCGTTGCGCAGCGCGTCCTCGTAGGTGATGCGACCGGCCTCGAAGTGATCGAACAAGGCCTGGTCGAAAGTCTGCATGCCGATCTCGCGCGACTTCTTCATGATCTCCTTGATCTCGTGCACCTCGCCCTTGAAAATCAGGTCGGAGATGAGCGGCGAGTTGAGCATGATCTCGATTGCGGCGGCGCGCCCTTTTCCATCCTTCTTTGGCAGCAGGCGCTGTGAAACCAGCGCGCGCAAGTTGAGCGACAGATCCATCAGCAATTGCTGGCGACGGTCGGCCGGGAAGAAGTTGATGATGCGGTCGATCGCCTGGTTGGCGCTGTTGGCGTGCAAGGTGGCAAGACAAAGGTGGCCGGTTTCGGCGAAGGCGACGGCGTGGTCCATTGTTTCACGGTCGCGGATTTCACCCATCAGGATGACGTCCGGTGCCTGGCGCAGCGTGTTTTTCAGCGCAACTTCCCACGAGTCGGTATCGACGCCGATTTCGCGTTGCGTGACGATGCAGTTCTTGTGTTCATGAACGTATTCGATCGGGTCTTCAACGGTGATGATGTGACCGTAGCTGTTGCGGTTTCGATGATCGACCAGCGCGGCAATTGATGTCGATTTGCCGGTGCCGGTACCGCCGACAAAGATGACCAGACCACGCTTGGTCATCGCGATGTCTTTTAGTACCGTTGGCAGCTCAAGCTCGTCGAGCGTCGGGATAGACATGTTGATGGTGCGGCAGACGACGCCGACGCGGCCCTGTTGAACCATCGCATTGACGCGGAAGCGGCCGATGCCCGAGGGCGAAATGGCGAAGTTGCATTCCTTGGTCGACTCGAACTCGGCGGCCTGGCGATCGTTCATTACCGAACGCGCCAGATCGGCTGTGTGCTGCGGCGTCAATGTCTGGTTGGAGACCGGCATCACCTTGCCGTCGATCTTGATGGCGGGCGGAAAGTTGGCGGTGATGAACAAGTCGGAGCCGTTCTTCTGCGACATCAGCCGCAGGAGGTCGTGCATGAATTTCAGTGCCTGATCGCGTTCCATTTTTCTTCCTCAGTACGCCTGGGTGTTAAGCACCTGGAAATGCATCCTTGTTGGCGGCTTTGCTACGTGCTTCCGATGCGGAAACGATGTTGCGGCGAACGAGCTCAAGCAGATTCTGGTCAAGTGTCTGCATACCGAGTTGCGCACCGGTCTGGATGGCGGAGTACATCTGTGCGACCTTGTTTTCGCGAATCAGGTTGCGGATGGCCGGGGTGCCGATCATGATTTCGTGCGCGGCGGTGCGGCCCAGACCGTCCTTCGTCTTGAGCAGGGTTTGCGAAATGACCGCGCGCAGCGATTCGGAAAGCATCGAGCGGACCATTTCCTTTTCTGCGGCAGGGAAGACGTCGACGATGCGGTCGACGGTCTTCGCCGCGCTCGAGGTGTGTAGCGTGCCGAACACCAGGTGGCCGGTCTCGGCGCCCGAAAGCGCGAGGCGGATGGTTTCCAGGTCGCGCATTTCCCCGACCAGAATCACGTCGGGATCTTCGCGCAGCGCCGAGCGCAGCGCGTTGGAAAAGGACAGGGTGTGCGGGCCGACTTCGCGCTGGTTGATCAGGCACTTCTTCGACTCATGGACGAATTCGATCGGGTCTTCGACGGTCAGGATGTGGCCGTGGTCGTTTTCGTTAACGTGGTTGACCATCGCCGCCAGCGTCGTCGATTTGCCCGAGCCGGTCGGGCCGGTGACGAGAACGATGCCGCGTGGATACTCGGAAATATCCTTGAAAATCTTCGGGCAGTTCAGTTCTTCAAGGGTAAGCACCTTCGACGGAATGGTCCGAAAGACCGCGGCTGCTCCCCGATTCTGCACGAAGGCGTTCACACGGAAGCGTGCGAGATTCGGTATTTCGAAGGAAAAGTCGCATTCCAGCGTTTCCTCGTAGTGCTTGCGTTGGCCGTCGTTCATGATGTCGTAGACCATGGCGTGCACATCCTTGTGCTCCATCGCCGGCAGATTGATGCGCCGCACGTCGCCATGCACGCGGATCATCGGCGGCAGGCCGGACGACAGGTGCAGGTCGGAGGCCTTGTTCTTGACGCTGAAGGCAAGGAGTTCGGTGATGTCCATCTGGTTTCGTCCTCAGGCTGACCACGGGGCGCGATGCTATACTTTGCGACATCTGCGCATCGCCGGATTATGACTACTATTTCAGCTAACCTGCAAGCCGTTCTCGCACGTATCGACGCCGCTGCACGACAATACGGACGCGATCCGCGGGAAGTTGCGCTGCTTGCGGTCAGCAAGAAGTGGCCGGCGGCTTATGTGCGCGATGCTGCGGCAGCCGGACAGCGCGCTTTTGGCGAAAATTATGTGCAGGAGGGCGTCGACAAGATTGTCGAACTGCATGAGCTGCGCCAGCTGGGTCTGGTCTGGCATTTTATCGGCCCTTTGCAGAGCAACAAGACGCGTGTCGTTGCTGAGAATTTTGATTGGGTGCATTCGGTCGATCGGCTGAAGATTGCCGAACGCCTCGCCGAGCAGCGCCCCGATGCGTTGCCGCCCTTGTCGGTCTGCCTGCAGGTGAATGTCAGTGGCGAGCAGACGAAGAGCGGCGTGTCGCTGGCTGAAGCGCCGGCGCTGGCGCGCGAGATCGCTCGCCTGCCGCGTTTGCAATTGCGCGGGCTGATGGCGATTCCCGCGCCGACCGATGATTTTGGCGCGCAACGGCTACCTTTTAGCCGTCTGCGTGCGTTGTATGAGCAGCTGCGCGCCGATGGTCTGGCGCTCGATACGCTTTCAATGGGCATGTCGCACGACCTTGAGGCAGCGATTGCCGAGGGCGCGACGCTGGTGCGCGTTGGCACCGCAATTTTTGGCGAAAGAAACTAAGCATGAAAATCACCTTCCTCGGTGGCGGCAACATGGCCAATGCGCTGATTGGCGGCCTGCTGAAAACAGGCTTTTCTGCAGCGGATATCGCCGTCATCGAAATCGATGCCGAGAACCGCGCCAAGCTTGAATCAAGCTACGGCGTACGCTGCTATTCGGCAGCGCGAGCCGTGGCGCTCGGTTGCGACGTTGTGTTGCTCTCGGTCAAGCCGCAGCAGATGCGCGAGGCGTGTACGCCACTGCTGCCTTATCTGAAGCAACAGTTGATCATCAGCATCGCTGCCGGTCTGCGTCTGGCCGATTTGTCGCGCTGGCTGGGCGGCTACGGCAAACTGGTGCGCACCATGCCGAACACCCCGGCGCTGATCGGCGCCGGCGTTACCGGCCTTTACGCATTGCCCGCCGTATCGGAAACCGAGCGGATCGTTGCCGAACACATCCTGCAGGCGGTTGGCAGCACGCTGTGGATCTCCGACGAGGCGCAGATGGATGCCGTCACCGCTGTCTCCGGCAGCGGTCCGGCCTATGCGTTTCTCTTCATCGAAGCACTGCAGCAGGCGGCCACCGAGCTTGGCTTTACCCCGGAACAGGCTCGCCAGTTGTCGATCGAAACAGCGCTCGGTGCAGTCAGACTGGCCGCGCAATCGGACGACCCGGCCAGCGTATTGCGTGAACGCGTGACCTCGAAAGGCGGGACGACCGAAGCGGCCTTGCGTACGATGGCCGAACGCGGTGTCAAAGAAGGCATCATCGCCGGGATTCTCGCCGCCGATGCGCGCGGTCGCGAGTTGGGCCAACAACTTGGGAAGGATTGACGATGATCGCGCAAGCCGGCTTGTTTTTGCTTGATGCATTGATCGGGTTTTTCACGGTCGCGCTGCTCCTGCGGTTTTACATGCAGGCCTTTCGTGTTTCCTTCAGCAACCAGATGGGCAACTTCATCGTGCAACTGACCAACTGGCTGGTCAAGCCGCTGCGCAAGGTCTTTCCAGGGCTCTTCGGCCTTGATCTGGCGAGTCTGCTGCCGGCCTACCTGCTGCAGGTATTGCTGCTCCTTGCCGTCCTCTCACTGCGCGGCGGTTTTGAGGTGTTGTCGCTTGAAAAACTGCTTGGCCTGATTTTCTGGCAGGGCGCCATCGCCACCTTGCGCCTGAGTATCTACCTGCTGATCGGTGCGCTCTTCCTGCAAGCAGTCCTTTCCTGGGTGAGCCCCTATTCCCCGCTGGGTCAGCCCGTTGCGCAACTGACACGCCCCTTCCTTCGCCCGATCCAGCGCCTTGTGCCGCCGATTGCCGCCATCGATCTCTCGCCCCTGATCGCCATTTTGCTCGCGCAGCTTGTCCTGATTTTCCTTTAAGCCATGGTTGAATGGCTGCGCGTCGGCAACGGCAAAATCACGCTGACCTTGCACATCCAGCCCGGTGCCAAGAAAACCGAAGTCGCCGGCCTGTACGGCGATGCGTTGAAGATACGGCTGGCGGCTCCACCCGTGGATGGCAAGGCAAATGCCGCATTGATCGCGTTTGTCGCCGACCGGCTTGGCGTGGCCAGATCAGCGGTGAGTCTGAAAAGTGGGCAGACGTCGCGGCGCAAGGTGATTGAGGTGCTTGCGGTCTCTGCTGATGACGCGCAGCGCTTGCTGACTTAGCTATCCTTGTTTTTGGAAAAAGGGATGTGCTATGAGGCGTGGTCTGTTCTAACGTTCGGTCGCCTATGCAGCGAAGCAGCATTGTCGCGTGCTAATTTTCGCCAAGTGCAGTTCGTATTGCTTTTTCATAGGCTCCAGCTTCGGGTAGGTTTGTTGGTGAGCTAAACGCGATTGATACCTGTTGAATTGTGGTTGTTTTTGGTCTCAAGGCCTTAAGCGGACGCGGAGCGCCAGCGCGAACAGGCTCACAAAGCTGAATTGGAATAAATGTTAGCGAGTTGTTCTTGAGAGGGTAGTCGGCCAATTCGCTGCCCAGACGGTCCATGATCTTGTTGTAAACCGCGTCGGGACATGCAAAGAACAAACCGCTTTGACAAAGTGATTCACGTTCAAGCAGATGACCTTTATAGATCAATTGGGGAAGAATCCGCTTGTTTACGTTCTCCCAGTTTGGCCCGGCAGATTTTCCAACATGTTCAGTCCCGTTTAGGATTGCTTCACGCTCAGCGCGATAGCTTCCAATCGTATCCATTGTTTGAACTTCCAGTGCGGCAAATTCAACAAGTTTTTTCTTTGCGTCGAGACGAGCAAGAATCCAGTCGACAAAAAATCCGCTACTTTTACGCCCTTGGACCGGGCGACCCGGTACCTTGAGTTCGCCTCCCCAGCCTTTACCGAATACCGCGACTAAATTAGCGTTCTTTTTAGCCGAATAATTGGCGATTTGTCGACCGTCCACCAAGTTGACGGTGGTGATTTTGAATGCAAGTTTGGCTACAGTCGTCAGCAGGGAGAATTCTTCGGCGTAAAGGCGAATCGGACAAATTATGACTGGTCCGCCATCTTTATCTGTGATCGCGCATACGCCTGACTGAATACGATTACTTGCGCTGCCGATTTGTTTGGAGCATGGACCACCGATGCTCGGGCATGTTTGTTCGTTGCGCGCATTGATTGCAGCCGCAGAGGTATCGCTTGGGGAATAGCCAAACAACTCAAAAATTTTCTTAGCCATGTGCGGCCACAGTCGTGGCGTTTGCCGTGACATTGCCTTCGAGATGTTCTCGGACTGCCTTCGCAATGGCAGTCGCCATTAATACGGGCACCGCATTTCCGACTTGTACATATTGCGAGACGCGTGAACCGAGGAAGCGATAGTTGTCCGGAAAGGATTGCAGCCGTGCCGCCTCTCTAACAGAAAGTGTCCGATTCTGATCCGGCAGAAAGACTGTGCCCCAATGCGGGTCACACTTTGTGAGTATGGTGCTAGATAGACCGTCGAAATTAAGCCGACCATAACGTTTGGTGTGGTCGGACTTGCGTGCCTGCTGCATCCCCCGTGGCAACAGTTCGTGGGGAATGTCACGCCAAGACCCCCCCGGAGGTACATGTTGCATGCGTTCAATATTTTGTTTTGAAAGTTTTGCGGCAACGTGATTGAAAGTCACTCCGTCCGGGCTTCTCAAGCGCAACGCATATGGGCTATTGGCGTCAATTGTGTACCCCACTTCCTCTGCACCCTCCCCCATATTCAAGCGAGGAAGATCACGAATCGCTTCACCCACAGTAACCGCGGGTGCGAGGTTTATTGCATCTGCGGTATTCGGTTGCAAAGTCAGGGAGCCGCCGCCTCGAAAATTTGCGCGGCCCTTTGCAAAATGCGTCGGCGATGGATGCGTTATTTCTCCGAATCTAGAGCCGAGCAAAATTAGCCTCCAGCGTTCCTGTGGAACGCCATAGTGAGGGGCGAACAGGATTTTTACGGACAACTGGTAGCCGAGTTCGCTAAATACGTGAAGGATTTTTTCGAAGATTGCACCATCAGCCATCGACAATAATCCCGGCACATTTTCAAAAACGAACGTTTTCGGGGCAAATTCCTCTACGAATCTTGCGTAGTGCCTAAATAAGCTGTTTCTGGGGTCATTCAGAAATCGATTGGGCGCATTAATGGAAAATCCTTGGCATGGCGGACCGCCAACGAAGGCGTCCAAGGTTCCTCGCTGAATGCCTAATGATTGTCTGAGGTCCGCGGCATTAACCTTTTCGATCGATTTGCATTCGGCACGCGTCGATGGATGGTTATGGCGGAATGTGTCTATTGCTTCTGGCATTAAATCATTGGCATACAAGCAATTGTAGCCGGCTTGGTGGAAGCCTTGCGTGATACCACCGGCGCCGCAAAAAAGATCGATTGTCGAGAGAGGTTCGACATACGGTCTGACAGCAGGCTCTGATGCAACGAGTCGAATGTTCTTATTTTTTGTCGAACGCGCAATTTCCATTTTCGCCTACTGTTAAAATAATCAGTGGTTTGATGATAAGCGACAAGGCATCAATTCGTCAAAAAGACGAGAATAAAAAATGTCTGCCCCCCATTTTTTCAGATAAAAGGAGCTGGCGTTCAATCGAATTCCGCCAGCGATGCGGCGAAGACAATGCCAATGCGCTCCCCAAGGTTGAGCGCAATTGCTCAATAATTCACGGAGAAGCGCTTGGGCTGCGCTGCCGGCGCTTTTCGCTTTGCCGGTCGGCGACGAATTCAACGTCGCCGTCGGCATTCTGCCGTTCAAGGCGCACGGTGAATCCCCATAGGTGGGCCATGTGTTCGAGTACCGTGGTGTAGTCATCGCTCAATGGGCGGCGCTGGTGCGCAAAGTGGCGCAGGGTCAGCGAACGGTCGCCGCGCAGGTCTACGTTCCAGATCTGGATGTTCGGCTCGCGACTGCCCAGATCATATTGTTCGGAGAGTTGACGACGCAGTGCGCGGTAGCCGGGTTCGTCATGAATGGCCTGAATTTGCAGCTTGTTGCGCGTATCGTCGTCGAGTACCGAGAAGAAGCGAAACTCGCGCATCAGGCGCGGTGAAAGATACTGGGCGATGAAGCTTTCGTCCTTGAAATTCTGCATGGCAAATTCGAAGGTCTCACGCCAGTCCGAGCCGGCGATATCGGGAAACCATTCGCGGTCTTCCGCGGTCGGCTCTTCGCAGATGCGCCGGATGTCGCGCCACATCGCGAAGCCCAGTGCGTAGGGGTTGATCCCCGAGTAATGCTTGCTGTTGTACGGCGGCTGGTAAACGACATTGGTATGCGATTGCAGGAATTCAAGCATGAAGCCGTCG
Organism: uncultured Pseudomonadota bacterium; assembly: GCA_903939665.1. GTDB lineage: Bacteria > Pseudomonadota > Gammaproteobacteria > Burkholderiales > Rhodocyclaceae > CAJBIL01. The sequence continues at coordinate 9,671 of CAJAHZ010000119.1, forward strand.
GACAGACCGCCCTCTTCATAAAGCGTATTGAGTAGCGTGTAGTGCCAGAACGTTGCCCAGCCTTCGTTCATCACCTGCGTTTGCCGTTGCGGATAGAAGTACTGGCCGATCTTGCGCACGATGCGCACGACTTCGCGCTGCCAGGGTTCGAGCAAGGGCGCGTTTTTTTCGATGAAGTAGAGCAGGTTCTCTTCCGGTTCGCCCGGGAAGCGTGCTTCTTCGCTTGGCTCATCGTCGTCCGGGCGGGGTGGCAGCGTACGCCACAGATCGTTAACCTGCGCCTGAAGATACGCTTCGCGCTCCTGTTGGCGCAGGGTCTCTTTTTCCAGCGACAGGTGGGGCGAGCGTTTGTAGCGGTCGACGCCGACGTTGCCCAGCGCATGGCAGGCGTCGATCAGCCGCTCCACAGACTCGACGCCGTGTCGTTCTTCGCATTGCGCGATGTAGTTCCGGGCGAAGATCAGATAGTCGACGATCGCGTCGGCGCTCGTCCATTGCTTGAATAGATGATTGCCCTTGAAGAACGAGTTGTGCCCGTAAGCGGCATGGGCGATGACCAGCGCCTGCATGGGCAGGGTGTTCTCGTCCATCAGATAGGCGATGCACGGATTGGAGTTGATGACGATCTCGTAGGCCAGCCCCATCTGGCCGCGTTTGTAGCGGTTTTCGGTGGACAGGAAATGCTTGCCGAACGACCAGTGATGGTAATAGACGGGCATGCCGATCGAGGCATAAGCGTCCATCATCTGTTCGGCGCTGATCACCTCAAGCACATGCGGATAGCAGTCGAGTTTGTAAGCTTTCGCGATGCGACCGATCGCCTCGTCGTATTCGGCAATCGCCTCGAACGTCCATTCCGAACCGGCTGGCAGCGGCTGTTTTTTGGCGCGTGAAGCGCGCGGTTTCGTGGCCATGCTTTTCTCCTAGGCCCGCCGCTTGAAGAGTTCGCGGAACACCGGGTAGATGTCGGTGACGTTGGCGATGCGCTGCATGGCGAAGTGGTCTGGATACGTGGCTTGCAGCCTTTGATACTCCTCCCACAGGTTCTGCGGAGGGCCGTCGGTGATCTCGATGTAGGCAAAAAACTGGGTCAGCGGCAACAGCGAATTTTCGAGCAGCTGGCGGCAGTGCGGTGAGTCGTCGTTCCAGTTGTCGCCATCGGAAGCCTGCGCGCCGTAGATGTTCCACAGATTGCTTGGATAGCGTGCGACGACGATGTCGCGCATCAGTTCCAGCGCGCTCGATACTACGGTGCCGCCCGATTCTCGCGAGGTGAAAAAATCATCTTCATCCACCTCGGAGGCGATGGTGTGATGGCGGATGAAAACCACTTCGATGTGTTCGTAGTTGCGGGTCAGAAAGAGGTAGAGCAGCATGAAAAACCGCTTGGCGATGTTCTTGCGTCCTTCGTCCATCGAGCCGGAAACGTCGAGCAGGCAGAACATCACCGCCTGCGTCGTCGGCACCGGTACGCGAATGCGGTTGTTGTAGCGCAGATCGAAAGTGTCGATAAAAGGCAGCGCCTCGATCTTTGCGCGCAGCTTGGCAATCTCGTGCTGTACGCGCTCGATTTCCGGCTCATCTTCGGGCCTCGGGTTTTCCAGCAGCGCCTTGAGTTCTTCTTTCAGCGCGCGGAGTTGGGCAGCGTATGGCCCGCCAATGGCGATTCGGCGCCCGGCCGCTCCGCGCATGGTCCGCCCGAGATTGATGTTGGTCGGCACGCCGCTTTGCGTGTAGCCGGCGCGAACGCTGCGATACTGTTCGATGCGCGCAAGCTGGCGCTTGACCAGGTTCGGCAAAGCCAGCTCATCGAAAAAAATGTCGAGAAATTCGTCGCGGGTCAGCGTGAAAACAAATTCGTCCAGTCCCTCGCCGTCCTGGCTGGCCTGACTGCCGCCCTTTCCGCCGCTGCCGCCTTGCGGTCGGTCAACCTGATCACCGCTGCTGAAACGGTCGTTGCCCGGATTTACCGTTTCCCAGACGCCGCCGCGACCGTGGCCGAACTGCGGTTCGGCAATGTCCTTGCCCGGAATGCCGATCTTCTCGCCGTTGTCGAGGTCGCGGATGCCGCGATGGTTGATGGCATCGGCCACCGCCTTGCGGATCTGCCCCTTGAACCGCCGGATGAAACGGCTGCGGTTCACCGAGCTCTTGTTCTTGCTGTCAAACCGGCGGTCTACGATTCGCACGGTCATGGCGTCCTCACCTTCTGCTTAACCTCTTTTGACGCAGAGTACGCAGAGACGCAGAGAACGCAGAGAAGAGCAAGACAGAAAGACGTTTTTAGAAAAGGTTTTCTCTCCATTCTCTGCGTCTCTGCGCCCTCTGCACCCCAAGGGTGTTTCCTTCGGGGCACGTCGAAAGCGCTTTCCTGTCTCACGAAGACTTCCGTACCCGCAGATACCATTCACAGAGCAGCCGCACCTGTTTCTCGGTGTAGCC
>CAJAHZ010000120.1 GCA_903939665.1 uncultured Pseudomonadota bacterium
AGCCAGCGGGATGAACTCGAGCGGTGAGACCAGGCCGCGCAGCGGGTGCTGCCAGCGCAGCAGCGTCTCGGCGCCGGTGACGCGCCCGACGGCATCGACCTGCGGCTGGTAATGGAGCAGAAATTGCGCGTGCTTAAGCCCTTCGCGCAGATCGACCTCCAGCGCGGCACGCGCCGTAACCTCCGCCTGCATTTTCGGGTCGAAGAAACGCAAGGTGTTGCGGCCCGCTGCCTTGGCCTGATACATGGCGAGGTCGGCGCGTTTCATCAGTTCTTCGATGCTGTTTTGCGGCGCGACAAACAGCGTCATCCCGATGCTGGAGCTGCTTCGATATTCGTGGCCATGGAGGTCATAAGGCCTGTTCAGGGCAGCCAGGATTTTTTCACCGACGGCTTCGGTCTGAGCGGCCGCCTCACTGCGATTTTCGCTGAGGCCCTCGAGCATTACGACAAACTCGTCGCCGCCCAGGCGGGCGACGGTGTCGCCTTCGCGAAGGCACGCCGAAACGCGCCGGGCCACTTCCTGCAGCAGGAGGTCGCCCTGATCGTGACCGAGCGTGTCGTTGAGCGTCTTGAAATTGTCGAGATCGATAAACAGCAAGGCGCCTTCACGCCCGCTACGCGCGCTCGAGGCCAGTGCCTGCTGCAAGCGATTGGTCAGCAGGCGGCGATTGGGCAGCATCGTCAGCGGGTCAAAAAAGGCCAGATTGCGGATCTGCGCCTCGGCTGTTTTGCGCTCGGTAATGTCGGTGTGGGTACCGACATAATGGGTAATTGCCCCGTTGCTGTCCTTGACCGCCGTGATCGTCAGCCAGGTCGGATAGACATCGCCATTCTTGCGCCGGTCCCATATCTCGCCTTGCCAAGTGCCGCTGTTGTTGACCGATGCCCACATTGCGGCGTAGAAATCGGCGTCGTGATGTTCGGAGGAAAGTATGTGCGGCGTGCGACCTACCAGTTCGTCTGCCGGGTAGCCGGTCATTTCGCTGAACGCTTTGTTTACGCGCAGGATGATTTTGTCGGCATCGGTGATCAGCATGCCCTCCTGCGATTCGAAGGCTGCCGCCGCAACGCGCAATGAGGACTCGGTTAGCTTGCGCTCGGTGATGTCGCGCGCTATCCCGAGGACGCCGACCGGATCGCCGGTGGCTCCGCGTACCGGTGTCTTGGTGGTTTCGACCAGCACGCGCCGACCATCGTCGGCGAAGGTGAGCCATTCCTCGTTGATGCTCGGTCTGCCGGCTTCGATCGCCTTGCGATCGTGCGCACGGAAAAAATCGGCGAGTTCCTTGTCGACAAAGTCGTAATCGGTCTTGCCGACGATGTCGGCTTCCTGCGCGCCGAAGAAGCGTTCGAACGTCGGGTTGCAAAAGCGATAAACACCCGCTTCGTCTTTCATCCAGACGAGGTCGGGAATCGTCTCAAGCAGCACGCGCAGCCGTGCGCGCTCGGTTTCCAGTTGCTCGGTTCGCTGCTTTACCCGTCGTTTCAGCGTGCTACCCCAGAGCAGGAGCAGGGCGCCAAGCAGCGCCGCCACGAGCAGCGCGTAGCCGAGCGGGCGTGCATAGGGCGACCATTCAAGCCGGCTCCCCATCCATTTGTCGTGCAAGGCGCGCTGTTCTGCGGGAGAGATGGCAGAGAAGCCGCGCTCGAGCAGCGCAATGGTTTTTGCATCGCCTTTTTGCACGGCACGATGAAATTCGCCGGTGTAAAGCTCGAACGCTTTGTGGAAAGCGCTTTCGGCGTTTTTTCGATAAAGCAGGTAGTTGGCTGGCGGCTCGTCGAGGCAGAAGATTCTGACTTGACCGGAAATTGCGGCCTGCACCAGCGCTTCATAGCTGGGGTACGGCTGCAGGGTCTTGATGCCGTTTTCTTCGAGCTTGTCGATGCAGGCGTCGCCCGCTTTTACGCCGACCAGAAAGCCTTGCAGGCTGTCCACCCCGGTGATTCCGCCAATCCCGGCGTGCGTGTAGATGCTGACCGGAATCCGTGCATAGGGCGGGGTGAAGTCGAGCGTTTTTGCGCGTTCCGCTGTCTGGAAAACGGTGTCGATGACCCGGGCTTCGCCCATCCGCATACGTCTCTGAGCCTTCTCCCAATCGCTGGCCATGAGATTGACCGGTACGCCGGTCTTTCTTTCCCAAAGTTTCCAAAGGTCCACGAGGTAACCGTCAAGCGTGCCGGTCGCGTCGCGAAATACGTAGGGGGGGTAATTGTCGTCGAGCACGACGCTGAGTGAGCCTTCGGCGTTCTGTGCATCGGGTGGCATCGCGGCAAGGCAGACCGTCATGCTCGCGCAGAGCAAAACCAGCCCACTGCTGCACCGATGCAGCAGTCGAAAAACGCGGCATGATCGACCGCTAACAAGTTTCATAAGTGCGCTCTTTCGGCTTTTTCTGGGGCAATAGAACGCTCGCGACCCATTCTATCCTTTTTGTCGGGGACGTTTTGTTTCGGGTGCAGCGGCCAGCCATTCCCTGATTTGCCGATAGACGCGCCGGTCGTTCACCAGGCTCATGTGGCTGATGTTGCCGAGCCGCGCGCTTTGCACGTCGCCTTCGATTTCGTGGGCGGTCGCGCTGCCCAGCGTGACCAGCCCATCGCCCAGGAACTCGCCGAACGGATGGGCTACGTCTTCGGTCAGGCTGGCACCGAGAAAGCGGAACGCGACATGATGATGTGCGGCTGCCTTGCGTGGCGCGCCTGGGCCGTGGCGAAGATCCTTGATGCCCTGGCTGCGCGCTGCAGCGATTTTGCCGAGGGGTTCGGTGGCCTTCGTCAGGTGCAGCGCAGACGTGGCCAGATGGCCGAGCCGTTCGACTGGCGAACCGAGGTTGGGTGAGCCGAGGCAGATCAGCATGTGCAGCGTTTGCGGCCAGGCCATGTCGTCTGCCGCCGCCTGCTCGCAAGCGCTGAGTGCAATCAGGCCGCCCATGCTGTGGCCGATGATCAGCAGTTCGCTTGCCGGCTGCGGCCAGGCCTCGAGCAATTCTTCGAGCAGCGTGGCTAGATGCGCGCCGTTGCGGGCGATCGGCAGCCCCGTGTTGTAGCGCAGATAGAGCGGCGTGTAAGCGAATTCGGCATGCAACTGCCGGCCAAAATCTACCTCTGATCCTGCCGCGCCGATGCTCCCGCTTTCACCGCTTTGCCAACTGTGCTCGTCGCAACTCAGTCCGTGAATGAAGACGCAGAGTTTTGCTCCCGCTGTGGGAAATGCGGTGCGCAGCGCTTCGGTGTCGAGCGCGACGGGGGTGCCCTGTTCGTGAATCGACATGTTGATCGCCAGCCGGTTGTTGCTCGCCGCCAGATGGTCGCCGAAGGCGCCATTCAACGCGCTGCGCAGCCCGCTGGCGATGCGTCCCGGCGGCTTGTCTGAGGCAAATCCCGTGGTGTGCTTTTCGATCTGTCCGGCGGCCTCGAGCAATCCGCCGGCGCCATGATGGATGGCCGCGTAGACGCTCGTTGCGATCGCGTTGTGCGCGCTCTGCACCCATGTCGCCGGGCCTGAAACCAGAGGGATTTTTTGCAGGATGTCGAAGGACTTGCCGGCAATCGCGTCGTGAATTTCCTGAACGCGCGCGGTGGTTTCCTGTATTGCGCTCTTCGCCGCGTGGCTGTAGCCCGTTGTTGGCGGGGGGGCGGCGGGTTTCTTCTTCGGAGGCATGCGCGTCCTCAGCGTGGACTGTGAATCAGCTTCAGCGATCGTTGCGCTTGAGCAGGTCTTTCAGGTTGGCAAAAGGCTGTGCGGTTGCCCGGTTTTTCGTTTCCTTGCCATGAGCGCCGTCGATGCCGGCTTTTATCGCGGCTTCGGCATCGAGTTCGCGGGCGTGTTCGTTATCGTGGCAATAGAGGCAGAGTAGCTCCCAGTTGCTGCCGTTGGTCGGGTTGTTGTCGTGGTTGTGGTCCTTGTGGTGCACCGTGAGCTCACGCAGATTCTCGCGGCTGAATTCGCGGCTGCAGCGGCCGCAGATCCACGGGTAAAGCTTGAGCGCTTGCTCGCGGTAGCCTGATTCGCGGCTTTGCCGATTGCGAATGGCGTCGGCGACGACCTGGTCCAGGCGGGAAACGGGCGGTTTGTTGGCAGGCATGTTGGGTGGTCCGGTCGTGATGTCGGTGGAACGGGTGATGTTCGGTGGATTATGGCCATGGCGCTACCGGCTGACAAGCGCCTTGATTACGTGCGGACGGCAATCAGTGGCACGCTCATTTCGGCGGCGCTGACTCCGCCATGGACGCCGAGCATGGGGTAGTGGCGTTCGCCGGGCAGCCAGTCCTTGATCGTCCAGTTGTCTTTCATCACCAGCGCGTAGTCGCCGACGCGCAAACTCAGGCGGGGGTGATAAGGCGGTGGGCCGAACCAGCCGGCGGCGATCAGTTCGGGGCTGCGCCAAAGTTCAAGGCAGTGCCCCAGCTTCTCGCGCACGTAGGCCTCGAAGGCCGGACGATGCGCTTCCGCCACGTAGCAGTACGCAGCGCGGCGCTCGCCGCACAGCGGGCGGGTCAGCAAGGCGGCGAGTTGCCGGTGATCGTCGAGGCTCACGACGCGCTCGGGCGGCGAGTCGATGAAGCCGTGGTCGGCCGTGGCGATCAGCCAGCTGTCGCTGTTCCGCACCGCATGGAGCAACTCGCCGAATGCCCTGTCGAGTGCGCTCAGCGTCTGCTGCGCCTGCCGGCTGTCGGTGCCGTAGCGGTGCGACAGCGTATCGAGATCGGGATAGTAGGCGTAGATGTAGCGGGGCGTCGTCGCCTGTTTGAGCAGATTCGTCAGACTTGAAAACATCTCCGGCATCGATTCGTAGGCGTGCGTTTTCGCGCCGCGTGAATGCCAGGCGTTGAAGGGACTGCCGGCGATGCTTTTTGGCACCAGCACATGGCACTCGCGATCAAGTTGCTGAAACAGCGAAGGGTGCTCGAAGAGCCGGCGCGGCAGTGCTTCGGGTAGCCACTTCTGGGGTTCGCAGCGCGGCGTCAGCGGCAGGATGGCGAGCGTCTGGTCGATTTCGTCGAGGTGCATGTGCCAGCCGGTCAGGCCGTGCTGCGCCGGCGCCAGGCCGCTCATGAAGGTGGTGATGGCGCTCGCGGTGGTCGACGGGAAAACCGAAGTCATCGTGGCGAGGGTGTGGTGTTGCAGGTTCGGACTTGCCGGATGCCCAGCCAAGGTACGCTGGCCGAGCCCGTCGATCACCAGCAGGACGATGTGGCGCGCTTCAGCGAGACGTGTGGCGGGCAGGGCGGCAAGTTGCGGGTAGGGAGCCGTGACAGAGCCGCAAGCCGTTGCGATGCTCTGCATCAGGTTAACAATGCTGTTGCCGGCGTAGTCGGGGAGTTGGGTGACAGGCATGGTGCGACGATTGTACGTCAACGGAAAAGGGGGCTTGCGCCCCCTTTGGATGATTCAGGTGGCCAGAAGATTACTTGGCCACTTTTTTCTGCGTGTCGAGGCGGAACTTGACGTAGGAACCCGGTGCGTCCTCGAGTACCTTCAGTGCGCCGGCACCCGGCTTGCGCGCAGGTACTTTCTTGTCACCGTTGGTCTGGCCGGTAACCCATCCCTGCCAGTCGGTCCACCACGAACCCGGGTTGTGCGTTGCGCCTTCGAGGAAAACATCGGCATCTTCCGACAGCTCGTCGTTGGTCCAGTAGCCGTATTTGTTGGCTGCTGGCGGGTTGACGATACCGGCAATATGGCCCGAGCCACCGAGAACAAACTTCACCGGGCCGCTGGGCAACTGCGCACCCATGTAGGTGCTCTTCCACGGGGCGATGTGGTCTTCAATCGTCGAGATGAAATAGCACGGGGTCTTGACCTTGGTGATGTCGATCTTGACGCCGGCCAGCTCAATGCCGCCGGGCTCGCGCAGCTTGTTGCCGAGATACATGTTGCGCAGGTAGAAACTGTGCATCGTCGCCGGCATGCGCGTCGAATCCGAGTTCCAGTAGAGCAGATCGAAGGGGAACGGATCCTTGCCCATCAGGTAGTTGTTGACCACGAAGGACCAGATCAGGTCGTTGGCGCGCAGCATGTTGAACGTGCCGGCCATCTCCGAGCCTTCGAGGAAGCCGGTTTCAGCCATCCGCTTCTCGACGCCGGCGACTGCGCCTTCGTCAAGGAAGATGCCCAGTTCGCCGGGTGCCGAGAAGTCGATCAGCGCGGTGAAGAAGGTTGCCGAGGCAACGCGCTTGTCCTTCTTGACGGCCATGTAGGCCAGCGTCGACATCAGCAGGGTACCGCCGAGGCAGTAGCCGGCCATGTTGATTTCTTTCTCGCCGGTCGCCTTCTCGACAGCATCAATGGCAGCTAGCGAGCCTTCGAGCAGGTAGTCCTCGAAGTTCTTGTGCGACAGCGTTTCGTCCGGGTTGATCCACGACATGATGAAGGTGGTGTGACCCTGGTCGGTAGCCCATTTGACGTAGGAGTTCTTCTCGCGCAGGTCGAGTATGTAGAACTTGTTGATCCATGGCGGGATGATCAGCAGCGGTTTCTTGAACTGATCCTTGGTCGTTGGATCATACTGGATGAGTTGGATCAGTTCATTTTGGAAGACCACCTTGCCCGGCGTCGTGGCAACGTTTTTGCCGAGCTCGAAGGCTTCGGTGTCGGTCATCCGGATGCGCAGCTTGCCGTCGCCGGCTTCCATGTCCTGCAGCAGGTTGTTGAAGCCCTTGACCAGGTTCTGGCCGTGGCTCTTGACGGTCTCGCGGAAAACTTCCGGATTGGTCAGCGCAAAGTTGGTCGGCGACAGGGCGTCGATGTACTGGCGCGTGAAGAAGTTGACCTTGGTTTGCGTTGCTTCGTCTAGGCCTTCGGCTTCGGCGACCGTGTCATGCATGTGGCGCGCGGCAATCAGGTAGGACTGTTTCATGAAGTCGAAGAGGAAGTGACCCTCCCAGTCCTCGTCCTTGAAGCGCTTGTCGGTTTTTCCCGGTGTGGCGACCGGTGAAAATGCCGGCATGCCCATCATTTTCAGTGTCGAGTGCTGCCACAGCGAAAAGTAGTCGCGCATCATCTCCATCTGCGTCTGCGCCAGCTTGTACGGATTGGCCAGCAGACGTGCGGAGAGGTCCATGAACGCCTTGGCGATGCCAAGTTCGTCCGAGGGGGCCGCGACGCCTTCCTTGGCTTTTTTCTCGATGAACTGGGTGAGCAGACGCGAAGCGCGCTGGGCGACTTCGGCGTAGCTCTTGGCGACGTCTGCGGGATTGGGCAGAGACCGGTCTTCTTCGGTCTTGTTTTCTTGTGACATGTAATGAGTTCCCTCTGAGGTTAATGAGCCGGCCAGCTTCGCCCTAAGCCCTGACAAAACGAATTACGCCGTCCTCGCCTTGTACGCGCGCGAGTTTTCCAGCGTTTTCGAGACGGTTCAGATGGGCAATTGCTTCGCCCATCGCGAACATCGTCTGGTGCGTGTCCAGTTCCCGCGGAAACAGAGTCGAAAGCAACTCTGCCGCGCTGCGCGGCGTCGCGCAGTTCTCCTCCAGGACAAACAAACGCTCCTCATGGTGTGCATGCTGCGCGTCAATCCGATCAGACATGCCGTAAAACGGCAGCCCGTGGGACGGGAGAACCAGTGTTTCGTCCGGCAGATCGCGATACCGGTCGATCGAGTCGAGGTAGTCGGCGAGCGGGTCGGCCATCGGTGTTACGGCGAAGACACTGATATTTGTAGATATTTTTGGCAACAGCATGTCCCCTGAAAATAACACACCGAGGCCCTTGCAGTAAAGCGATGCATGTTCCGGCGAGTGCCCGAAACCGACGCGAACCTGCCAGCGATGGCTGCCAACGGGCAGTTCGTCGCCGTCGAACAGGCGCCGGTAATCGCTCGGCAGGCTCGGTACGCCGCGGTTGTAGCCACCGCTGCGCCCTGCCAGCTCGGCGCAGCGTTCGGCGCTCAGGCCGTGCGTGTGGAACTGGCGCAACATCGGCTGGTTGCCGTGTCCGGCAATCTCGTGCCAGACGGCGTGGGCGGTCAGGTACTCGCCGAGCGTCATGTGGATGGGGGCGCCGGTCTTTTCCTGCAGCCAGGCCGCGAGGCCGATATGATCGGGATGGAAATGGGTGACGATGATGCGTGTGATGTGGCCGCCGCGTGGCGTTGTAGCCAGTTTGGCGAGAATGCTTCCCCAATGCTGCTTGACCGTGTCGAGCGCAAAACCGGTATCAACGATGGTCCAGCCGGGCTGGCCGTCCAGTACGTCTTCGAGCAGCCACAGGTTGATGTGGTCGAGGGCAAACGGCAGCGGCATGCGCAGCCAGTGAATCCCCGGGCAAACCTCGAAGGTGTCGCCGGCAGACGGGGGTGTAGCGAAAGGATAGTCTGGCGACATACGGGGGCGGATTGTAAAAACCTCGGGAATCTATTAACTTGGGCTGCCTGGAGCGCCGTTTTTCGGGCGGCTCCTGCGTGCAATATAACACTCGACCCGATATCAGGCAGGCCGCCGGTGGATAAAACAGCCGCAACTTTCAGTATCTCCGACTTGGCGCGTAGCAAGAATGGCGAAATGGTGACTGTGCAAAAAGTTCAGGATCCGCGATTCGTCGAGCGGGTGCTCGCCGGCTTTGCTCGGCAGTCCGCCCTGAAACTGATTGGCGCGAGCATGCCGGTCGTTGAGCCCGGTTATACGGAGATTTATTTGCCGTCAAAGACGGCAAGAAAACCTTGTGTGCGCTGATGCAGCAGACCATCATGGCCGTGCCGGGCAAGCAAGAGAAAATAGAAGCCAAGGAGTGAACGCCATGGAATACCCGAGCCTCGGTTTTGCCCACGGTGAAACCATCGACATGCTGCGCGACGCGATTCGCACTTTTGCCGCGGCTGAAATCGCGCCGCGCGCCGAAGCGATCGATCGC
>CAJAHZ010000121.1 GCA_903939665.1 uncultured Pseudomonadota bacterium
AAAGCGACGATCGGTCGCCCGGTTGTCGGCAAGCAACTGCATGTGCCGATTTTCGTCATGGCGGTGCCTGTTCGTAATGCGCTGGGCAAGGTGATTGGCGTGTTGGCGGGGGTGACTGACTTGAGCACTCCCAGCTTTCTGGATGAGTTCGCAACGAGCCGTTACGGCAAGACTGGCGGCTTCCTGCTGGTTGCCCCGCAACACCGTCTGATTGTCACTGCCACCGACAAGACCCGCATCATGACGGCGACCACGGTCGCTACCGGTGGACGAACAACAGCTCGTTTTAATGAGGGCTATGAAGGTTCTAGTGTCATTGTCAATCAGCTTGGCGTCGAGATGCTGATGTCGGCGAAAAAGATCCCGGTAGCAGGCTGGCACGTGGCAGCAGTTCTGCCCACGGCAGAGGCTTTTGCGCCGATTGACGACATGCAGCAGCGCATCCTGCTGGCGACGATTCTGCTGACGCTGTTGGCGCCTGGGCTGATCTGGTGGATGCTGCGGCGTCAGCTTGCGCCGCTATTTGTCGCTGCAAAATCTGTGGCGCTTATGTCGGAAAGCGGAGAGTCGCTGACTCCGCTTGAGATCAAGAAGCCCGATGAAATTGGCCAGCTGCTCGGCGGCTTCAATCACCTGCTCGAAACCCTCGGGCAACGGGACCGCGCCCTCCAGGAAAGCGAAAATCGTTTTTCCCACTTCATGAATGCCCTGCCGGCTATCGCTTTTATCAAACAAGAAGATGGCACGCTGATTTATGCCAATCAATCCATGGAACAAACGTTTGGCACGACCGATTGGTTAGGGAAGCCGGTCAGCAAAATCTTCCCCCCTGAAGTGGCCGAAAGGATGGTCGCCGATGATCGCCGTGCATTAGAGGCAGGACATAGGGTCGTAGAGGAAACTATTCCTGACCCAAGCGGCCAGTTCAGGATATTCGAAACGCACAAGTTCAAGATTGAACGAACAGGAGTCTCACCGCTTCTCGGCGGCTTCGCCTTGGATATTACCGAACGAAAAGCAATTGAAAGCCAACTTCAGGCAGCGATCATGAAGGCGGACATGGCCACCCGTGCCAAGAGCCAATTTCTCGCCCACATGAGCCACGAAATCCGCACGCCGATGAACGCCATCGTCGGCGCGGCCCGGCTGATCGAGCACGATCCACTGACCGAAAGGCAGCGTGGTTATACGGAAATCATGCGGCACTCAAGCCAGACCCTGCTGTCGCTGATCGACGATATTCTCGATTTGTCGAAAATCGAGGCGGCGCAACTTGCATTAAAACCCGGGATTTTTGATATGGGTTCAATGCTTGACGACGCACTGAGGAGCGCCAGTATTTTAGCGCTGGATAAAGGCCTCAACATCAGCCTCAATCTCAACATAGGCGCCGAGTTGCCAGTGCTCTTGACCGGCGACAAGCTGCGCCTTGAACAGGTGTTGAACAATCTGCTCTCCAATGCCATCAAATTCACCGATCAGGGCGAGATCATCCTGCGCGTGCAGCAGTTGGCCGCTGGCGCAGAAGCGCTACGGCTTTCCTTTGTCGTTGCCGACACCGGGATCGGGATTGCTCCCGAGCAACGCGAGATTGTTTTTGATGCCTTTGTGCAGGCGGAAAGCGGCACGACCCGCGTGCGGGGCGGGAGCGGACTGGGCCTTGCCATCAGCCGCCAACTGGTCGAACTGATGGGGGGCAAGCTTGAAGTCGAGAGCGTTCTCGGGCAGGGCAGTGAATTTGCCTTCACGATCGACTTCAAGTTACCGTCTTCAGCAGCAGCAGCAGCAGCAGCAGCAGCAGCAGCAGCAGCAGCACTGCCGACGTCGTCGCTTGCCGGCTGCCGGGTGTTGGTGGTCGAGGACAACCAGTTCAATCGCATCGTGCTGGAGGGCATGCTGCAGCATCTGGGCATCGAAGTGGATGCGGCAAACAACGGGCACGAAGGGATTGAGACTTTCCAGATCGGCCAGCCTTATGACGCGATTCTTGTCGATCTGCATATGCCCGGCCTCGACGGGTTCGGTTGTGCGCGGGCCATTCGCGCACTGCCTGAAGGCCGGCAGGTACCCATCCTGGCATTGACCGCCGACGTGCTGCCGTCAACCGCCGACGAATGTTACGCCGCCGGCATGAATGCCCACCTGCGCAAGCCGGTCGAACCGGAAATGCTGCAGCGCTCGCTGATGCGCTGGGTTGCCGGTGGGCAATTGCCCGCTGCGGCCAGCCCGGTGCCGGTGGAAGATTCCCCGCCCCCAGACCCGGCGGATTGCCTGCCCGAGGCGTTGCCCGGCCTTGATATGGACAGAGCGTCGATCTGGTCGAATGGCAGCGCCCGCGCGCTGGCCAACCTGCTGGACGGCTTGCTGGCGCATTCCGGCGACGATCCGGCCAAGCTGTCGCGCCACATTGCCGTGGGCGATACGGCGGCGGCAGCGCAAATAACCCATGACCTGATGGCGGTTGCCGCGACCGTGGGCGCCAGCGCGTTGCTGGTCGCCGCGCAACAGTTGAATCGCGAAATCCGCGCCGCAAGCTCCGACAGTGCGTTGGGCGGAGAAGCCGTCGAGCGCATCGGCGCCGAGCTTGCGCAGTTGCGTGCGACGCTGGCGCTGTTGCGGCAACAAATCAGTTGAGCGGTTTCATGGCGGTTCGCTGGCGCCAGCCATCCGTTCCGGCGCCCTGTTTGCCCGAACCGGCAGGGGAGGTGGGTTTCGGTTAAAATGGGCGCCGTTTCAAACATACTTAAGCACGATGAAAACCAGTTTCCTGGACTTTGAACAGCCGATTGCCGAACTTGAAGGCAAGATCGAAAACCTGCGTTACGCGCAGGACGATTCTGCCGTCGACATTTCCGAAGAGATCGGCCGCCTCGAGAAGAAGGGTCAGACGCTGACCAAGGATATCTACGCCAAGCTGACGTCCTGGCAGATTTGCCAGGTGGCGCGCCATCCGCAGCGGCCCTATACGCTTGATTACCTTGAGCGCATTTTTACCGATTTCGAAGAGTTGCACGGCGATCGTGCCTTTTCCGACGATCACGCGATTGTCGGTGGTCTGGCGCGTTTCAACGGGCAGTCGGTGATGGTGATCGGCCACCAGAAGGGGCGCGACACCAAGGAGAAGATTTTCCGCAACTTCGGCATGCCGCGCCCGGAGGGCTATCGCAAGGCCTTGCGGCTGATGAAGCTGGCCGAGAAATTCGGGATTCCGGTCTTTACCTTTGTCGATACGCCGGGTGCCTATCCGGGCATCGACGCCGAGGAGCGTGGCCAGTCGGAGGCGATTGGCCGCAATCTTTATGTGCTGGCCGAGCTGAAGGTTCCGGTGATTGTCACGATTATCGGTGAAGGCGGTTCGGGTGGCGCTTTGGCCATCGCCGTTGGCGATACGGTACAGATGCTGCAGTACTCGACCTACTCGGTGATTTCGCCGGAAGGTTGTGCGTCGATTCTCTGGAAGAGCGCCGATAAGGCCAGCGAAGCGGCCGAGACCATGGCCATTACGGCGCCGCGCCTGAAGACGCTGGGCCTGATCGACAGGATCATCAGCGAGCCGCTGGGCGGCGCGCACCGCGATCCGGCGGCGATGGCGCAGAGCCTGAAAAAGGCGCTGCAGGAGGCCCTCAAACAGGTCAGCGCGCTGTCGACCGAAGAGATGCTGGAAGCACGTTTCGAACGTCTGATGGCCTATGGCCGCACGAAAGAGCAGCCGCTCCGCTGAGCGCTCGCAGCCAGGCGTGCACTTGGCTGATTTCCTTCAGTCCCTCGCGGAATTTCTTGACTCACGGCTGACGCCGGGCGACCGCCTGTGCGTTGCCCTTTCCGGTGGCCGCGATTCGGTTGTTCTGCTGCACGCCTTGCGCGAACTCGATTTGCCGGGTGTTTACTCGGTCGAATTGTCGGCGCTGCACGTGCATCACGGCTTGAGCGCCAACGCCGATGCGTGGGCCGATTTTTGCACGAAGCTGTGCGCCGAGTGGGGTATTCCGCTGCGCTTGCGGCGCGTCGATGTGCCGCGCAATAGCGGCACAGGTCTGGAGGCGGCGGCGCGTGCGCTGCGGCATGAGGCGTTTGCCGATTGCGGGCCGGTGGGTGCGAATGGCAAGCAATGGGTGGCGTTGGCGCATCACCGCGACGATCAGGCGGAGACCGTGCTGCTTAATTTGTTGCGCGGGGCGGGCGTCGATGGCGCTGGCGGGATGCTCGCCGAGCGCCCGCATGGCGATGCTGGCGTGCGTCTGATCCGGCCCTTGCTCGATAGGCCGCGTTCGGCGCTGGAAGCGTATGCCGCATCGCACCGCCTGCTGTGGATCGACGACGAGAGCAATGCCGATACGGAGTTTCGCCGCAATTACCTGCGCCACGAAGTCATGCCGCGCCTGGCTGCGCGTTTCCCCGGCTGTGATGCAGCGCTGGCGCGGGCGGCCACCCATTTTTCCGAAGGCGCGGGCTTGCTGGCTGATCTCGCCGAGTTCGATCGTCTGGCGACTGCGCCGGGGGGGCGGATCGAGATTGCCCGGCTGAAAAACTTGTCGACGCCCCGGGCGCGCAATCTGCTGCGCCATGAGCTGCGGCTGGCCGGTAGCCCGGCGCCGGATACCCGCTGGATTGATGAAGCGCTGCGACAGTTGGGCAGTGAGCGTGCTGAAGCGGCAACTTGCGTCAGCGTTGGGCGACATCAGTTGCACGCTTATCGGGGTGAAGTCCATGTTGTTGAAATTCAGCCGCCAGCGCCGGAAGACCCGGTGTTCTGGGCGGGCGAACGGGTTTTGCCGTGGGCGGGCGGTGTGCTGCGTTTCAGCGAGGTGACCGGCGCGGGTTTGAGTTGCGCCTTGCTGGCTGCGGGGGCGTTGCGGGTGGCCCGCCGGTCGGGCGGTGAGCGCCTGCAACTGGATGCGAAGCGACCGCGACGCGCGCTGAGGAACTTGCTGCAGGAAGCCGGGATTCCTCCATGGCAGCGCGAGCGTTTGCCATTTTTGTGGTGTGGCGATGCGCTGGCGTGGATCGGCGCGGTTGGCATGGATTGCCGCTTTGCCTGCGCGCCGGGTGAGCCGGGGCTGCTTGTCGAATGGGATCTCCGGGTAGCGGAAGCGGTGCGTTGATTAACGCTTGGCGCCTAGCATCTGCGCCAGTTCGATTGCGGTGCGCACGCCCATTTTTTCCAGAAGGTTCGAGCGATGCACTTCGACGGTGCGCATGCTGATCTGCAGATCGTCGGCGATCACCTTGTTGAGCTTGCCGGCAAGCACCAGATCCATGACTTGCCGTTCGCGCGTGGTGAGCGTGCCAAGCCGGGCGTTGACCGAGTCGGCGGAGGTGGCCTCGGTCCTTTGGCGCTCGTCGAGCTTCAAGGCTTCGATAACGCGAGTGACCAGTTCGTTGTCGTTGCAGGGCTTTTCGACAAAGTCGAAAGCGCCGTTCTTCAGGGCGGATACGGCCATTGGCACGTCGCCGTGCCCGGTCAGGAAGATGACCGGCAATTTGCAGCCGCGCTGGCACAGCAGCTCGAAGAGCTCCGGCCCGCTCATCTCGTGCATGCGGATGTCGAGCAGAATGCAGCCGGCAAGCGAGGCGTTCCATGCTTTAAGGAAGGATTCGGCAGAGGCGTAGGCGAGGCAGTTGATGCCGCGTGACTGGAGCAGCCAGCTGAGCGAATCGCGGATCGCTTCGTCGTCGTCAATAAGGTATGCGTGCTGACTCATGGCAGGCCGATCGGCAGGGTGATGACAAAAATGGTGCCGCCTTGCGGGTTGTCTTCAACCCATAGGCGGCCCTGGTGGAATTCGATGATCGAGCGGCAGATGTTGAGTCCCATGCCCATGCCCTCCGGTTTGGTCGAGAAGAACGGCGTAAACAATTTTTCCTGTACTTCGGGGGGGATGCCGGGGCCGCGATCAATGACCCGGATTTCCATCTGGTTTTCAATCTGGTTTTCAATCTGGCTGAGTTTGACAATCAGCCGCCGCCGCTCCGGCGGCGCGTCGCTCATGGCTTCAATGGCGTTGCGCATGAGGTTGAGCAGGACTTGTTCGAGCATCACCTGATCAGCCATCAGTTCCGGGCGCATTCCCTGAATCTCCCGCACGATGCGGATGTTGCGGTTTTTGGCGGCGGATTCGATGAAACCGATGCTGTCGTCGATGATTTCCGCCAGATCGCAGGCGGCGCGTTTCGGTTCGCTTTTGCGCACGAAATCATGCACCCGGCGGATGATGCGGCCGGCGCGTTGCGCCTGAACGCCAAGCTTGGTGAGCGCGCCCGAGAGTTCGTCCGGGGTGAAGGCGCCCGATTCCAGTTTGTTCAGGCAGCCCGTGTTGTAGCTGGTGATCGCGGCGAGCGGCTGGTTCAGCTCATGGGCGAGGGTCGAGGCCATTTCGCCCATGGTCACCAGACGCGAGGTGAGCTGCAGTTTTTCTTGCTGCTGGCGGGCGAGTTCTTCGGCCCGTTTGCGTGCGGTGACGTCGACGATCGAGGCCATCCATCCCGTGTGCCGGCCATCGGCGTCGATCAGTGGCGCCTCATAGACAAGTGCGTCGAAACGGCTGCCGCCCTTGCGCATGAAACGTATCTCGAAGCCTTCGCGCGGGGCGTTGCCCTCCATCACGGCGTTATGCAGCGCCTGGGTTTGTTCCATTTCCTCAGGCGCCCAGTAGGGCATCGGCGGCACAGCGCCGACCAGTTCTTCGGCGCTGAACCCGACCATCTGGCAGAACGCCGGATTGGCGTAGGTGACGCGGCCTGCAAGGTCGCGCGCACGCATGCCGATGGTCAGGGAGTCTTCCATGGCTTTGCGGAAAGCGTGTTCGGCGCGCAGCGCCTGCTCGGCCGACAGCCGCCGCTTGATCAGGCCGCGCACCGCCCACAGGCTCCATAGAACGGCCGCAGCGAGCAGAACGATCAGGGTCAGAATCAGTGTTTGTGCAACGCTGCCGGCGATGCGGTAGGCGGTGACCTGCAACTGCATGCCGAATCCCGGCGGATCAAAGGCGACCTGGTAGCTCACGCTGGTGGCGCCGGCATCGACTTTGGATTTGCTGGCCAATGGGCTGCCGTTGGCGTCGAGCACGCGCAGTTGATATTTCTCGGCAAACCACCAGGGCACTTGTTCCTTGAGCAAGGCATTGAGCGAGTACGCGGCAATCAGGGTGCCGTGAAATTTGCTGCCCTCGAAAACCGGTACATAGACTTCAAACTGAACCGAGTCAGGCGTGCGATAGGTTTCCGTATAGACCGGCTTGCCGAGTTTGCTGGCCGTTTCAATGGCCTGCGTGACGGCTGCTTCACTGAGCGCGGTGTATTCATTGCGCGGCGCAGTCTGGCTCGGCACCGAGTCAAGCGGTCGGGCTGCGGCATCGAGCCAGCGTATCTGCTGCAGTTCCTGATTGTTTTTCAGGAGGTGCCGGCCACGGATCTGGAACAGCGGGGTCTTGGCCTTGTCCTGCGCCAGATCGAGTGCGATCTGCTGGAGTTGTTCGGCATTGCCTTCAAGGTGGAAACGAAGGCTTTGTTCCAGCCACAGCACGTCGGCAATCAGCGTTGAGCGTTGTTCTTCGATTTCATTCTGACGCAGCAGCCAGACCAGCGAGATGAGCAGGGCGAGCAGCAGGGCAACGGCCAGCTTGAGGATCGTCAGGTACCAGTTTGACCACTGCAGCGGTGTCGACCTGCGTGGCGGCTTGATGAGCGCGGGGGCGGCAGGAGAGGGCGGATTCATGTCGCCAAATCTAACTCAAGTTGGCTTCTACAGGGGGGATTGGCTACGTTCGGAGATTGCGGATTTCCACAATAGTAAGAGATTGCACATTTTGTAATAGTGGCTCCCGTACCTTGGGCTACGCCCGATTTCAAATAGATATTCATTGGAGGAGTAAAAACGTGAAAATTTCAAAACTGGTTTTTGGTCTGGTCGCCTGCACCCTGTCCGCCACCCCGTTCATCGCTTCCGCTCAGGCGCCGGCGGTCATCAAGTTCAGCCACGTGGTGGCGGTTGATACGCCGAAGGGCAAGGCGGCCGAGTTCTTTGCCAAGCGTGCCGGTGAACTCACCAACGGCAAGGTCA
>CAJAHZ010000122.1 GCA_903939665.1 uncultured Pseudomonadota bacterium
ACACCCGCTATTTCATTCCGCAACAGTTTGAGAACCCTGCCAACCCGGCGATCCATCGCACGACAACCGCTGAAGAAATCTGGCGTGATACCGACGGGCAGGTTGATATCTTCGTTTCTGGAATTGGTACCGGCGGGACAATTACCGGCGTTGGCGAGTTGCTCAAGGAGCGCAGGCCGGGCGTAAAGATCGTTGCGGTGGAACCGGACGCTTCGCCCGTCTTGTCCGGCGGGCAAAAAGGGCCGCATCCAATTCAGGGGATCGGTGCGGGTTTTGTGCCGAAGGTGCTGAATACGACCGTCTATGACGAAGTCGTGCGCGTCAAGGCGGATGATGCTTTTACCACGGCACGCCGGATGGCAACCGAGGAAGGGCTGCTGGTTGGTATTTCCTCCGGCGCGGCGGTCTGGGCTGCGCTTGAAGTGGCGCGTCGCCCGGAGAATGCGGGCAAGCTGACCGTGGTGATCATTCCTTCGTTTGGCGAGCGTTATCTGTCGACGCAGCTCTACGCACATTTGGAAGTCTGAGTTGCAGGCAAGTACTTTCAATACGGAGATCACGGAGGCACAGAGGTTTTGGGGAATACGCGGTTTCTCCGTGTTGAAAGCGATTTCTTGGCAATGAATCATTTACCCGTTTTCGATTTTGACCGACTGGTCGACCGCCGCGGCAGCGATTCGCTTAAGTGGAACAAATACGCGGGCCGTGACGTGTTGCCGCTGTGGGTGGCCGACATGGATTTTGCCGCGCCGCCCGCCGTTATCGCGGCACTGGAAAGGCGCGTTGCGCAGGGGCATTTCGGCTATTCGGAGCCGTGGCCGTCGTTGACCGACGCGGTGCTCGGGCACCTGCAGCGCGAATATGGCTGGTCGGTCGAGGCCGACTGGCTGGTCTGGCTACCGGGGCTGGTGACCGGGCTCAATGTCGCGTGCCGCGCAGTTGATGGCGCGGTGCTCACGGCGACACCGGTTTATCCGCCTTTTCTTTCCGCGCCGCGTCTCTCCGGGCGGTCTTTGCTCAGGGCTGCGCTCGATTTGAACGATGGCCATTGGGGCTGGGATTTTCCTGCCCTTGAAGCGGCGCTGACCCCCGCTACTCGCCTGCTCCTCCTCTGTCACCCGCACAATCCGGTCGGTCGCGCCTGGCGCGAGGCCGAGTTGATTGCATTGGCTGAGTTCTGTGAACGGCACAACCTGATCATCTGTTCCGACGAAATTCATTGCGGCCTGCTGCTCGACGGCGCGCCGCGCCACATCCCGCTGGCGATGATCAGCGACCAGGCCGCCCGGCGCAGCATCACCCTGATGGCGCCGTCAAAAACCTACAACATTCCGGGTCTGGGCTGCGCTTTCGCGGTCATTCCCGACGCGAGCTTGCGTCGCCGCTTCCTTGCGGCAATGAACGGCATCGTACCGCACGTCAATGTGCTCGGACTGGCCGCCTGCGAAGCCGCGTACCGTGACTGCGACGACTGGCGCAAGGCCTTGATCGCTTACCTGAGCGGCAATCGCGACCACGTCGAAGCCGCCATTGCCGACCTGCCCGGCCTTGCCATGACGCACGTTGAAGCCACCTATCTGGCCTGGGTCGATGCCCGTGCTTTGGACCTTGACGATCCGGCAGGTTTTTTCGAAGCGGCAGGCGTTGGCCTTTCGCGCGGCGATGATTTCGGTCTGCCGGGCTGGGTGCGGCTTAATTTCGGCTGCCCGCGAGCGACGCTTGATGCGGCGCTCGAGCGCATGCGCAGTGCGCTAGCACGGCGAAATCTTGCAATGTCCGCGCCTGGCGCTTAGCGCGCCGGCCGGAAAACACCGGCTTCGGTCACCGTGGCGTCGAGCGGCCAGTCGTGCGCTGCGGGCCTGATCGAGTCGACACGGGCCAGTTCAAAACCGACGCCGATGCTCAGAGGCCGTTCTCCTTGTGCGCCGAGCGCCGCCAGGGTCCGGTCGAAATAGCCGCCGCCATAGCCTATGCGGTAGCCCGCTGCGTCGAAAACGTTCACCGGCAGCAGCAGCGCTTCGGGAAC
>CAJAHZ010000123.1 GCA_903939665.1 uncultured Pseudomonadota bacterium
GAAAGAGTGCTACCGATAGTGATGTTGTCAGACAACCTGAACAATATCACCGATTGTCTATCGTGCAAATACTCACGGACATTTCTGCAAAACGGCAGCGTGTTGGCGCGGCGCGCCCCTCCTGACCAAACGACTGCGATAGACCCAAAGGCTGGCAGTGGCACCATAGACTCAACTGCTGGCACTGGTACCATAGACTCAAATGCTGGCACTGGTCTAAACTTCGTCTTTTCCATCCAGAGGAGCGACGATGTCCATTACAACCAGTGAAACCGGCCTGCAGATTGAAGATATTAGCGTGGGCACCGGCGCTACCGCCACGGCGGGCCAGGACGTGACCGTGCATTACACCGGCTGGTTGACCAACGGCACCAAATTTGATTCGAGCAAGGATCGCAATGATCCCTTCCGCTTCCCGCTCGGCCAGCGCAACGTCATCGCCGGTTGGGACGAAGGCGTGCAGGGTATGCAAGTGGGCGGCGTGCGCAAGCTCACAATTCCACCAGAACTCGGCTATGGCGCGCGCGGCGCCGGTGGGGTGATCCCGCCGAATGCCACGCTGGTGTTCGAAGTTGAGCTACTCGATATTCGTGATTGATGGCTGATTCGCCACGTAAGCCACTGGGTCTTCCGCCGCGTGCGCAGGCTGACGAAGCGCCTGCCTGCACCGGTCGTCGGCCCGTGCGTGGCGTTGTGCCGAAGCGCAAGTCGGCTGCCGATGCAGCGCAGGTCAATGCCGCCTACGCAGCGAAAGCCAGGGCGCAGCAGGAAAAGCCGCGTGGCACGCCGTCGCGCGCGCCCGTCGCGCCGAAATCGCCGTTTGCGGTGCGCAAGCCCTCGCCAGCGCCGGTCGCGGAAAATGGCGTGGCGCCAAGCGGCGTGCGTATCTCCAAGCTGATGGCGGAGCGCGGCCTGTGTTCGCGGCGGGATGCCGACGGTTATATTGAACGCGGCTGGGTTTTTGTTGATGGGTTGCGCGTCACCGAACTCGGTACGCGCGCCGACCCCTCGGTAAAAATCACGCTGGCAAGGGAAGCGCAGATTCAGCAAACCTGGCAGATGACGATCCTGCTGCACAAGCCGGTGGGCTATGTTTCAGGCCAGCCGGAACCCGGTTTTACGCCGGCGGTTACCCTGATCCAGCCGGAAACCCAGTTTGGCATGGCGGAGACGCCGGCCTTTCATCCCCGGCACTTGAAGGGGCTGGCGCCGGCTGGCCGGCTCGATATCGACTCGACCGGGCTGTTGGTTCTTACGCAGGACGGCCGCGTGGCACGGCAACTGATTGGCGAGGATTCTCAGGTCGACAAGGAGTATCTGGTGCGCGTCGAAGGACGCCTTGACGCGGCCGGGCTGGCTCTGCTGAATCACGGGTTGAGCCTCGATGACAGAAAACTGAAACCGGCAAAAGTCGAGTGGTTGAACGAGGATCAACTGCGCTTCGTTTTGCGCGAGGGGCGCAAACGTCAGATTCGCCGCATGTGCGAGCTGGTCGGGTTGCATGTCGTCGGCCTCAAGCGAGTGCGGATTGGCGGCGTAAAACTGGGTGATCTGCCGCTGGGTCAGTGGCGTTTCTTGCGCGCAGACGAGCGGTTTTGAAAGACGCTTATTTCCGGTGATATTGTGCCGGGATAAACAGCTCCGGATCAACCATCGCTCCGTTCAGCACAACGCTCCAGTGCAGATGCGGGCCGGTGGCGCGCCCCGTGTTCCCGGAAAGCCCGACGCGCTGCCCTTTGTCTACCGCCTCTCCTGCTTGCACGTCGATCCTATCCAGGTGGCAGTACAGGGTAATCAGCCCGTTGCCGTGGTCGATAAAAACCGTTTTGCCGTTGAAAAAATAATCATCGACCGCCAACACCTTGCCGTGCGCGCTGGCCTTGATCGGCGTGCCGCGGCCTACCGCGACATCGAGGCCGGCGTGTGGCGAGCGCGGCTCGCCGTTAAAAAACCGGCGTAAACCGAAACGTCCAGCCAGTCTGCCCTCGACCGGTAACTGGAAGCCGGGATCGGTATCGTGCGTAGCTCGCCAGTGGCGTTTGAGTTGCTGGATGATAGCCACTTCCCGGTCAGCGCGCGCCTCGTCGACCGCGGACAATTGAACCTTGCTGGTGTCCTTCAGCGTGATGCGTTGCTCGGGGTAATGTTTCGGGATGACAGCGAAATGCACGACTTTGGTTTCCGCCCCCGTTTTTACGCGCAATTCATGCGATCCAGCCGGTGTATCAAGCGCCAGGCCCACGATCGCATACCAACGATCTGCATCGGACGTAACGAGAATTGGCTGCTCGCCAAACCACGCTTGCGGCGGGCTGCCGCTTGCGACCAGCGCATTCAGCGGGATCACCGCAACGCCCCCGGGGACGCTCGACGATTGGGGCAGCCCGGCGTGCGCAAGCGTCGGCAGGGCTGCCGCGAACAGGCCGATGGTGAGCGAGAGGATGGCGCCGATCAAACCGTGTACGTTGCGCATCGCTTACAAAGAAGCTGCTTTGAAAGTGTCACACTGGCGCAGGTCGCCGCTTTCCATGCCGCGTTTGAACCAGCGCACGCGCTGCTCGGACGATCCGTGTGTAAACGATTCGGGAACGGCGTAGCCGCGCGCCTGTTTCTGGAGTCGGTCATCACCGATCGCCGAAGCCGCGGTGAGCGCTTGTTCTATTTCGCCGGGCAGGAGTATGTGCTTCATATTGTTGGCGCGATTGCCCCAGACACCGGCAAAACAGTCGGCCTGCAGCTCCAGCCTGACCGACAGCGCGTTTGCTTTCGCCGCGTTGCCGGCTCGCTGTTGCGCCGTATGTACCTTGGCCGAAATGCCGAGCAGATTCTGCACATGATGGCCGACCTCATGGGCGATCACGTAAGCCTCGGCGAATTCACCGGGCGCGTGAAAACGCTCTTTCAGGTCACGATAGAAGGCGAGGTCGATGTAGACCTTCTGGTCCGATGGGCAGTAGAAAGGGCCCATAGCGGTCTGGCCGGTGCCGCAGGCGGTCGGCGTCGATCCGGTAAACAACACCAGTTTCGGCTCCTGATAGGTGGTGCCGCCTTCACGAAATACCGCGTGCCAGGTTGTTTCCGTACTGCCCAGCACTTTCGCGACGAACTTCGCCATCTCGTCGTTGGCCGGCGGTTTGTGTGCGGCGGTCGCTTGCGGGGCGTGGCTGGCGGTGTTCGAAACGAGGCCAAGGACCACTGAGGGGTCAATGCCGAGAAAGTAGCTGGCGGCCAGCGCCAGTATCAGTCCGCCGATACCGAGGCCGCCACGGCCGATGCCGCCGCCTCCCCCGCGCCGATCTTCTACGTTGCTGCTTTCGTTTTCGTCATCTAGCCGCATGTTTCGTTTCGCTGAAAAAAGTGATGTCGCGGATGTTAACAGAAGTCGCCGGGTGCATCCCGCACGTTGCAAAAAGGGTTGCAAAAAGGGTTGAATTTCGACCGGCTTCGGCCTAGAGTGATCTGTGCCGATGTTGGCTGCAACTAGGAGAAGCTTATGGGAAAATTGACCGCCGGCCTTGTGGCCTTGGCGCTGGCGCTTGTGAGTGTGTCTGCTTTTGCCTGTCCGGGCGAGAAGTCGAAGGATGGCAAGGGTGAAATGAGCACGCCGTCAAAGCCAAAGACCTGAAGCCGGTATTTGCAGCAGACGCGGCGCGTGCCTCCGGCATTGCGCCGCGTTTTATTTTAGGACGCTATTTCGGTGAGCCATCGCCCGTTTCGCTGTTTTGAGCGGAAGCTTTTTCGCGCGCCAGTTTCTGCCGGAGCCGCTCATTTTTGTCGTCGTTGAAGAAGGCGTAGCGACCATGCAGTTCGCAGCCCTTCATCCCAGGATCGCAGGGCAGGTTGCTTACCTTGTTGCACTTGCCGCTTACCTCGTGTGGGCAACTCCATCCGCCACTGCTCATTTTCCGCTCCGATCTTTTCGTGCCTGTCGCACCAGTTTGCGATAGATGCGTGCTGTGATCAACGCCACAGGCTGAGCGGCGGATCGGTAATCACCGCGCGCAGCACATCACTGCGCGAGATAAAACCGACCAGTGCATCGAGGTCGTTGACGATGGGCACGCCATCGACGCCATGCGCCAGCATCACGTCGGCAATGCGCCGGATGTCGGTTATCGGGTCGGCGCTGACAACGGGGGTGCTCATCACATCGCCGACATTTTTTTTGAGCAGGTCGCGGATGCGGCCTGCTTCGAGGTTGAACGTGGTCAGCAGATCCCGTTCGCTGACAATGCCGACCAGACGCCCTTGCGCATCAAGCACCGGCGCCTGATGGATGCCACGCGCGATCAGCACGCGCCAGGCATCCTCCACGGCATCACCGATCGCGACGACGATCACGTCACGCTGCATGATCTGATCGGCGTGATAGAGCGGTCCTCGCTCCTGATCGACCTGCAGCATTTCCTGGTAAGCGCTGATTGCCGGCGCTTCCGGTGCGGCGGCGTGGAAACCCGACGGGATCGCCGCATTGATCTGCGCGTGAAATCCCTCACCAATCGGCTCGACGGCCTTGACTGGCCGGCGCCGCATTACCTGAGGCATCCGCCCGAGTTCTTCGAGTGTTCCGTGAAAGACCGGCCCGCTCAAGCCGTAGATTGAAAACATGCGCTTGCTCCTTGCGGTGGCTGCTCGTCTATCTTCCCGTCACCGATAAAATAAGTCGAATGTGGGAACCAGTGTCGCGTGACTTTAGTCGAACGGCGACTAAGATAGCGTAATAGGTTAAGCTGTTTTTTACACGGCGTTGTCTCCATAGCACCTCCGCTATGTGAGAAGTGCCGTGCTGCAAAGCTTTGTGCCGTTTTGTCAGATTGCCTCATTTGACGGGCCTCTCCATGACCGATACGCCTTCCCGGCAGCGTTTGATCCCATTTTTCAACGGGCTGACTGCTGTGGTCTGGACGCTGATCGTGAGCGGTTCGCTTTACTGGAACATGCAGGATGCGGAGCGGCAGGCGATGGATCGGGCCTACGCCGAGGCCAGGGCCAGCCTGAACAAGGATCTTACTTTTCGTCGTTGGGCCAGCGAGCATGGCGGTGTCTATGTGCCCATTACCGAAACCCAGAAATCCGTGCCCTGGCTGAGCCACGTGGCGGGGCGCGATGTGCTTACCACCGACGGGCAAGCGCTGACTCTGCTCAATCCGGCTTCGATGTTGAAGCAGATCATGAATGGTTACGCAAAGGATTACGGCATCCGGGGCCGGATAACCGGATTGAAATATCTTAATCCGGACAATGCGCCGGATACGTGGGAGAAGGCGCAACTGGAAGCCTTCACGCGCGGCGAGGTGCGCGAAGTATGGGCCGTTGCCGACCTCGACGGGCAGCCTCAATTGCGCCATCTGCGTGCCATGTTCATGGAGCCCGGTTGCGAAAAATGCCATAGCATTCTCGGCTATCAGTTGGGAGACATGCGCGGCGCTACCGGCATCAATCTGCCGCTTGCCCCCTACTATCAGCAGATCGAGACCGCCCGCCGCAACATGGGCCTCAGCCATTTTGCCATCTGGTTCCTCGGGCTGCTTGGCATTGGCTGGTCGTCGCGCGCCTTGCGGCGTGGCGAGCAGCAGCGCCAGCAAAAAGAGGTGCAGCGGCAACAGGCGGAAAC
>CAJAHZ010000124.1 GCA_903939665.1 uncultured Pseudomonadota bacterium
ATCCTAGCGCTGCCGGTGGAGGAAAGATGGGGGCGAACGCCACGAACAAACAGTCATCCGGACTAGTCACCGGCATGCGCCGATAGAATTTCTGACTATTCCATTGTGCTGGCGACGAAGTTAACACAGCGTGTTTTTCTGACAGTGAAATCAGCAATTTCTGATAGTCAGCATCAGGCCGATAACGGAGTATTGGTCACGTACAAAAGCGACTGACAAGATGGCCCGAATGACGACACAACAGTCAGCGCGACAACACCGAATCCACGCCTCAAAAGGAAAAATAAATGACCAATACACTCGCTGTCAGCGAGGCCGGCTTTCGCCTCGTTTTCGACGCCAAAATGACTTTTGCTTTTGCCGAAAAGATCGAGGACATGATTCTCGATGCGCTGCGCCGCTACAAGAAAGTGGAAGTCGACCTTTCCAAAGTTTGCGAAATCGATCTTTGCGGCAGCCATCTGCTCGGATTGCTGGAAAGCTTCATCGATAAAGGAATCGTCATTATTGCGACATCCCCCATCGTCAAGCTGGCGTACGAGCGTCTCCACGCTCATCGTTGCCCCGAGAAACCCGCTTGCGGCACAAGAGGGAAAAAAGTGGCCACTGGAACGCAGAGGAGTCGGCATCACGCTCCGACGATCGCCTCCCAGCGTCGGGCAAAGCTGCTGCCATCGATTTGAAAGCGGACCAAAAGATCTATGCGCATTCTCTTTGTCATCAGTGAATTGACCCTCGGCGGCGCCCAGAAACAGGTCGTTGAACTGGCGGCCCAGATGGTCCATCGGGGACACGATGTTGCGATCTACACGCTGAACGGAGACGTCCCGAGAAAGCCGGAACTGGACGGTCGGGGCGTCGGCCTGTACATCGACCAGAAGCGGTCGCGGCTCGATCCTGCGGTGCTGTATCGTCTGCGACGAACGATTTCCCGCTGGCGCCCGGATGTCGTCCACAGTTTTCTCTTCGACGCCGACTTTTACGCACGCGTCGCGGCGATAGGCAGCGGTGTTCCCGTGATCAATTCCGAGCGCAACGCCGATTACCACCTGACCACCCTGCAGAAGCTGGCGCAAAGGCTGACCCGCACACTCGCACGCGGGGTGGTTGCCAATACCTTTTCCGGCAAGCAATTCGCCGAGCGCTTGTTTGCCTTGCCACCAAATGACGTACACGTCGTCTGGAACGGGATCCGGCTGGACGAAATTCAACGCCAGGCAAGGACCACGATCAACTACCGGGAGATGTTTTTCGGCCCCGGCGTCTATCGCATCGCCTGTCTGGTGGCGGCCATCAAGCCACAAAAAGATTATCACCTTGCGCTCGACGTTGCAGCGCAGCTGGTGTCGAAGAATCCGGAATGGCGAGTTCTTTTTCTTGGCGACAAGCTATCGGCACCTGGCCCTTACAAGGCCGGTGCGGGCTCGGAGACAACGGATTACAAGGAAGCCGTTGTGAAGCATTACCAGGGTCTGGGCTTGTCTGACAAGATCAAATTCGCCGGGCTGAGAGGCGATGTGCCGGCCATCGTGAGCCAGTCCGACGTGCTTTACATGACTTCAGCCCATGAAGGCTTCCCTAATGCTGTGCTGGAGGCGATGGCACTCGGTATTCCAGTGGCCAGCACCGACTATTCGGATATTCGTCGCATTCTGCCCTTGTCCGCACAGGTCGCCGCCAGCCGAAACCCTGAAGACGTTGCGCAAACGGTAATCTGGGCATGCAACGAGGGCGAACTGATCGCCAGCAAGCAGAAAGAATGGGTATGCGCCAACGCAACCATTGAAAAAGCCGCCAGCAGCCTCGAAAACGTCTATCGGAAATACATCCGTCCGCCCATTTTGGTGCCGGCAGGAGAGCCATGCTGAACTTCGGCATTTGCCGGCTGGAGCAACTCGACTGCGCCAGCCCTGCGCTATTGGCCGAAACGCGGCGCTACTTCCGGCGCTTCTGCAATATCGAGTTATACGAGGCGCTGGCACGCCGGGGCGATCCGGGCGATGAGGCGCTGCAGGCTGCGGTGCTCGATTTGTTTCCGATCGCCAACGGCGCTTTCAAACGTACCAGCCGCCAGCGTTTCGGCGGGTTCGATCAACAGGTTGTCGACTGCCTGAGCGACATGTTTCATGACGCCGAGCAACTCACGGTGCATGACATGGCAGTCTCCGACGGTCGCACCGCCTGTGATTTCTACCGAACACTAGCCACCCGCTTCGGCCCGACGCTGGACTTCGTCGCCAGCGACCTGTGCACCCGCATTACCGCGCTATCGCGCGACGGCCAGCGCCTGACCGTGATCATTGATGAGGACGGCGTGCCATTGCAACTGGTGTGGCCGCCGTTCGTTCTACCGATCGCCATGACCGAAAGCTGGCTCTACCCGGTCAATCGTCTGATCCGCCAGTTGCTGCAATCCGAGGCCAATGCGCTAAGGTCGGCTGCCAACAATGCGGATGGCAGCCTGCAGCGCCGAGAAATCCTCCTGCTCTGTACCGAAGCCAGAAACTATCTGGCCGCGAACGACAACTTCCATATCGAACGTCACAACATATTTGACGCAACGCCACGACGCTATCGCGTGGTGCGGGCGATGAACGTCTTCAACGAGAGCTATTTTTCTCCGGCACAACTGGCGCAAGGCCTTGCCAGGGTGCACGAGTCGCTCGCTGATGAGGGTGTTTTCGTTCTCGGCTCCAATAGCGAGGCCGGGTCGACGGTCAACGGGGGTGTTTACCGGAAGCAAGCGAACGGCTTCGCTGAAGTCGTCCGTTGCGGCAACGGGCCGGCAATCGCGCCGCTGCTCGCCGCGATTGAGAAACCCTGATTCCGCCTGACATCCCGCGCTGGCGCTCGATGAATTCGAAGCGCCGCACGCGGGAAACGTCATTTACCCTGCCGCCACCTCAGCAACCTCGACCGCCTCAGCCGGCAGGCAAGACCCCCAATCCAGATCGACCGCCTCTGCCGCCACAAGGCCACGCGGCAACACCTGCGGCTTGTTCGCAGGGGCTGCCCGCAGATGGGCGACATACCATTCGACGGTTTTTTCCGCCCCTTGCTGTATCCGGCAAACCGGATGGTAGCCGAGATGGCGGTTCGCCTTGCTGATGTCGGCCCGGGAAAACCGCATATCCCCTTTGCGCGCTTCACGATAGACAGGCTGTACCGTTCGCAGTTGGGGATGGTGCGGGGCCATCAAGCCACGCAGGAGCTCGAACAGTTCATTCAATGAAGTCTGCGCATTAAGTGCGACGTTATAAACCTGATTCACGGCAGCCTGCTTTTGGACCGTTGCGGCCAGCAGGTTGGCTTGTACCGCATTATCGACATAGCAAAAATCGCGCGACGTCTTTCCATCGCCATTGATATAAACCGTCTCATTATTCAACATGGACGATATCCATGCCGGAATTACCGCAGGATATTCGCCGTCCGCCTTCTGGCGCGGCCCGAACACGTTGAAGTAACGCAGCCCAATCATGCTCATTCCATAATTAGTGGCAAAAACATGCGCATACAGTTCGTCAACATACTTGGTGACGGCATAGGGTGACAGCGGCCGCCCGATGTTGGCCTCAACTTTTGGCAAGCGCATGTCATCGCCGTAGACCGAACTTGATGAGGCATACACAAAACGGGAGACGCCCGCATCGCGAGCAGCCACCAGCATATTGAGAAAGCCGCTCACATTATTTTCGTTACTTGTAATCGGGTCATCAACCGAGCGCGGCACACTGCCCAGCGCGGCCTGATGCAAAATCACGTCTACCGAACTGCACGCCTTGCGGCAGGTTTCCAGTGAGCGGATATCGCCTTCGATGAAACTGAAGTTCCGCCACCGCTGCTCGCCGACGGCGTCCTTTACCAGCGTCAGATTATCCCGGCTCCCGGTGGAAAAATTGTCCAGCCCGACCACCTGCTGGTCGAGCATGAGCAGGTTTTCAAGCAGATGTGAGCCGATGAACCCGGCAGCTCCGGTCACCAGCCAGGTGCGTTGTTCGCTCGCGATCTGATCGAGCACTCTCTCGTAAGTCGTCATGACTATTTACTCCTTGGTTGACCTGCAATATCAATGTCTCTCTGTCATTCGGACGGCGAGACGACTCCCTGCCTTCATGGCAGATACATCTCAAGTTTTCAGCCTGCAGGCGGCGAGCAGCCAGCCACGACCGATACCGTGCAACGCTGTCATTGCGGCATAGGCAGCCGCCAGAATCATCCCGCCAGCCAATAGCTGCACGATCAGCCCATGCTGTATGAGGTAATGTCCTGTCACCGTCCCGGCAAGTGCCGCAGCAAGCCCGGAAAACAGCAGCAGCAAACCCAGCGAACGCCAATCCTGCAGTCGATGCAGCGGTGTCGCCATACGTTGCTGGATTCGCCGCAGGGTGACGAATCGGTCGAGGAAAATCGCCAGAACGCTACCCACCGCGGCCCCCGCCAATCCATAACGCTGCGCGGCAAACCAGCTCACGACGACAGACAATCCGAGCACCAGCAGGTTGAGACGAAAAGCAAACACCCCCTCCCTCAGGAGCAGGGTAATGCTCGCAATTTCAACGACCAGCGCCGTCAGGCTGACGATATAGACGCGCATCGCCGATGCCGCCTCGACATAGGTCGCGGTATAAACGGCGGTAATCAGTTCCTCGGCGAAAACAAAAGCAAAAGCGAGCAACGGATAGACCAGCGCCGCCACCATGACGTTGGCGCGAGAATTCAGGTCGAGCATCCCTGAAAGATTTCCCTCGCCCTGCAGCCGGCTCATGCTGGGCAAAAAGACATGATTGACCGAAACGCGAAACAGGTTGACCAGCGGGCCGAGAACGGCGGCGATCGAGAACGCAGCGAAGCTGGTCAGGGAAAACAGCGTCAGCGCCACCCACTGATCGGCCTGCCCACGCAAGCCGTAAAGTGCCCCTGAAAGGCCGAAAGGTGCGGCATGGCGAAACTGTTCGACAAAGGATTTGCGCTGCAGCCAGGGGCCGGTCAGGCCTTGCGTCTTCCCCACATAACAGAACAGCAGCACCAGTTTGAGTAAAGCGAAACCCACCAGCAGCCAGATCAGCACGCGCAGATCGCCCGTTAGCCAGGCCGCCAACGAAAGCGTCACTGCGCGCAACAGCGAGAGCGAAATGGTGATGCCGGCCTGCCAGACCACCCGCTCCTCGATCGTCGGCAGCAGGTCAAGCAGGCACGAGGAAATCAGCAGCAAGCCCAGGGATGGCACCAGCAATCCGTACTGGTCAAACGCGCGCATGCTGGCTGGCTGAAGCGGATTCCACGGGCTGATCACCAAGGCGCCGATCAGCCCCGCACACGCCAGATAAAGGATCGTCTGGTGAACGTAGAGCCGCTTGGCTGCGGCATCGGAGCGTGGCAAAAAATAATACAGGCTCTGCGGCATCGCCAGCGGCGCCACGGCCATGATGGTGATCACCGCCAGCCACAGCAGCCTGTATTCGCCAAAGGCTTGCGCATCCAGAGAGCGCGCCAGCACCACCGGCAGCAGAAACTGCAGGGCGTAATCCAGTGCGTTGGCGCCGCCGAGAAACAGTGCGCGCCGCCTCAATACCCCCATCGGCGCCACAGCCTCCGCCTTCGCCTCAATCGCGGCCGTCATTGGAGCGCCTGCAACATGAGCCCATCCAGCAGGCGCTCATAATGCGCCAGCACCCCGGCGGCGCCATGGGTGTTCAAGAAGTACTCGCGACAGCGGGACGACACGTGACGGTGATGGATATCGTCACAGAACAGTCGCGCCACTTCGCTAACCCCCTCCTCGATGCTTTCGATACGCCGGTAGATCGGCTCGCCGCGCAGGCGAGAACCGGTATCGATAAAAGCCACCGTTGGCACGCCGCGCGCCCACGCCTGAAGAAAGGTATTGGG
>CAJAHZ010000125.1 GCA_903939665.1 uncultured Pseudomonadota bacterium
CTGCGCTCTGTTGTGTAGAGCAGATCGGCGATCTGATCGGTCAGTACGCGGTTAACCTCTTCCGGCATACCCCGGTCATAGCTGCGTAGCCCGGCTTCAACGTGCACAACCGGCACGCCCTTCTTGACCCCAACCAGCGTGCAGGCCAGCGTTGAATTGACGTCGCCAACGACCAGCACGCACGATGGCTTGTGCGTATCGAGGACGGGCTCGAACCGACGCATGACTTCGGCGGTTTGTACCGCATGCGTTCCGGAACCGACTTCGAGGTTGATGTCGGGATGCGGCAGACGCAGATCGACAAACAGGCGATCGTTCATGTCCTTGTCGTAATGCTGCCCTGTATGCAACAACATCGTCGGGATGGCCGGATGATGCGCCGCGAATGCGCGCAGGATCGGTGCCATTTTCATGAAATTCGGCCGAGCACCGACAACGCATATTACTGGGCCAAGATCGGCAGGCCAGGATTCGGGGTTCAAGACGGATTCTCCTTGTCTGATTGCCGCGTGCGTACGGCAGATACGAGTTGCTGAAGCAGGGTCAGCGTTGCTGCACTGGTGCGTTCGATACGAATCATGCTGCGCTCAAGACGCGCGATCCGCTGATCGTTCAGACCATTTTTCAGGTCGGCAATGGCGCGACTGGCTTCATCGGCCGTGCCTGCAGCCAGCTCCAGCCGGGACAAATCGATATCCAGAATGCCGCTCTCAGTCAGGCGTGCGTTCATCGTATCGGCAGTTGCCATTCCCGAATTATCCTTGGCGAAAAATGCCGGCGCCAATGTTTCTTCGCTAATTTCCTTCGCTATATCTTCCACATCGCCGAGCGTAAATTTCTTTTTCTTGCCGGACAGAAAGCCGGACAAAAGCAGACGATCGCAATGCGAGTTGATCCGCCGGGGAATGCCGCCGCTCGCCTTGAAAATTCCTTCGTAGGCCTTGGCGTCAAACAATGGCGCGCTGGTACTGCCTGCGCACTTGAGGCGGTGCTCGATATAAGCTTGCGTTTCATTCTGGTCCATCGGCCCGATATGACATGCAGCGATCACCCGCTGCCGCAATTGCTGCATGTGCGGACTTTGCATGATGCTGCGGAATTCCGGCTGGCCGATCAGGAAACTCTGCAATAGCGCGTGCGTTTCGAACTGGAAATTTGACAGCATGCGCAATTCCTCGACCGCACGCGGTGTCAGGTTTTGCGCTTCGTCGACAATAAGCAGGCAGCGTTTGCCTTGCCGGGTTACGTCTACGAGGAAGGCTTCAAGCGCCAGCAATACGTCGGACTTGTCGAGGCTCTTTGAGCGCACACCGAAAGCGGCGGCAACCATGCGCAGCGTATCCTCAGCATCCAGTTGCGTGCTGACCAGTTGCGCCGCCACCACTTTTGACGAATCGAGCTTGTTGAGCAAACCCCGGACGATGGTCGTCTTGCCTGCACCAATCTCGCCGGTGACGACGATAAAGCCTTCGTTCTGGTGCAGACCGTATTCAAGATAGGCAGTGGCGCGCCGATGCTGCTTGCTGCCGAAGTAGAAAGTCGGATCAGGATTGAGCTGGAAAGGCTTGCTGGCCAAGCCATAGAAGGATTCGTACATGGTGCAGGCTAAAACTGGTGAGACAGGAGGCCTGTCAACGCATGTTCCGTATGGCTCGTCGTGCCATCCACGACCACCCGCCGCGCGCCAAGGCCAGCGTTTGTTTTTGGCCCGAGTGGCGTCAAAAAATTCAAATTCATCATCTGCTGTGTTGTTTCAAGATTGGAGCCCCCGCCTGAACCCGTGCTTTTCAGGCGGGAAAATGATCCGATAAGTGATGACAGCGGCGTGAGCTTATGCGACCAGTTGATGCTGGCGCCGGTCTGACGAATATCATTCGCTGTTGAAAAAGCGCTGCCGACAAGCAAACCTGTACCGCTGCCCGACGAAAGCGACTGTGATTCGCTCCGGGTTGCAGCGAAAGTCACCGTATTTCGGGCGCCCAGCAAAGCAAATGAAAACTCTTGGCGCTGTTGGAGGGTAACGCCTGATGACAGAAAACCACCCTGCATTTGTGCCGTAGGAGAAATGCCGCTGCTCAAAAGCAGCGCGTTAACGAGTGCAGCCCTTTTTATCGGATCCGGTTCGACTGAGGAAAAGAGGTTGAAGTATAAATCGTAGTTTGTCCCGAGGCCTACTTGCTGCTGCTGATTCCCTAGAACGCTCGTATCCTTGCTTCGACTGTATTTCCACGCCGTCCCCGAAGTGCGATGCGTGAAACTCGTGGTTCTGCTTGGGCCAAAAAAACGATCTTCCTGACTGATTGCCAGTACGGTTCGATCTGTCGGCGACCACTCAAAGCCGGTTCCTTTGATGGGATGCGATTCCTTGCTCAAGCTTTGGTAATTATTCGCCTCTCTCCCGCCAATAAGGGAGACCTTGAACTGCGGTTTAATCTGATAGGTAAGAACGCCACGCAAACGATCCGCTTCGTTGGTGCGAATATTGCTGTAATCAATCGTCGTGGTGCTGGCATCAAGCGACCAGCCAAGATTCGCCAAGCCCGTGGCGCCCTTCAGGGTGGCAACCAGTTCCTTGGTATCTGAATTGTAAGTATTCGAGGATTTCGTGCTGGTGGTAGTCAGGTTATAGCGCAACTGATAGTCGGCAATACCGCCAAGCACACCGCGGATATAGGGAGAAAGACGATAGGTCGACGCTTCCGTACTCGTATTATTGGTGTTGGTATTAACATTGCTGGCGGTGGCACCAGTAAATGCTGAAAGGTTCTGCTGCGAAATATTGCCGCTCGCTTCAATGAACAACCAGTTTTCCAGAGCCTCCAGCGTCCCCAGTGTGTTCAATGAATTCTGCCTGCCGTTATGCGCGGAATCCTTCGCATAAATCAGCTCATGCACCTGGTAGTCAAAACGCAGCTTGGAGCGACCGCCGGCACCCTCGATACGGATACCCGGATTGAGATCGGTGATCAAATCGTGCTGTTTATTCGTGTTGCTCAACGCGACGTTGTCGGTAGACGTTTCATTGACGCCAATCGTTGGCGTAATTTTCCAGTCTCCGGCAAGTGCAGGCAACACGGCGCAGCCCATGCTCACCCCCAGAAGCATCAGCCTCCGGACGTTAAGATGGTTGCGGCCCGGTTTAGCTGCCATAGCCGTAACCATAGCCATAGCCGTCCTGAACCGACGTTTTCGCCTGATTGAGCAGCATGAGTTTTACCGGACAAGCTTCAATGGTCGCCAGCGCATGTTTTACGTCTGCATGAGCGGTGCTTCCAGCCTTCACAACAATGACAACCTGCCCCATATGCGACGCCAGCGTCCGCGCCTCGGTGGTGACCAGCAGTGGCGGGGAATCAAAAATGATAATCCGGTCAGAATAACGGCTGGCCATATCCTCCAGTAGACGGACCATGGCATCGCTGGCCAGCAGTTCGGTCGCGCGCGGGTGTGCTGTGCCACTTGGCAGAATGGTCAGTTTTTCAACGTTCGTGCGCAGCAACACGTGCTGCAAATCGATCGACTCATCGACCAGAACATCGAGCAATCCTCGCGCCGGCGGCAAGCCCAGCGCTTTCAACAAGGACGGCCTGGCGACATCTGCGTCAACCAGCATCACCGTATTATCCAACTCCATGGCAATACTCATGGCGAGGTTGGCCGCGGTGAAAGTCTTCCCCTCGTTCGGCAGCGCACTCGTGATCATGATCAGGTTACCGTCCTTGATCGGTGCCGCGCCCTTACCCATGGCGTTGTCGATCAATGGCCGTTTGACCACCCGGTATTCATCGGCGAGTTGAGATCTTGGCGCATCGGGTCGAATTATGCCGGCAGCGGTGAGTGCGTCCAGGTCCAGCACAACGCGACGCGACAGCGCCATTTCCGTCGATTCGAGGGTTTCCGGTTCCTCACGCTTGACCGGGGGCAGCGGCTTTTTGGGGCGCGCTTTCGGTGGTGCCTGCTCAAGCTTTGGCTCGGCAACGACCTCAACCGGTGGCGGTGAAGGCACGTCGACGCCCGCCTGGCGCAATTGCTCCAATCTTTGTGCCGCTTGTTCAATGAGGCTCATCGTTCTTCCTCAAGCAGTACGGATGGTAAGGATGAACAGCAAGGCAAACCCCGCAGCATAGACGCCGAGTAGCGATGCAAAAGCAGCAACAAACCGCCTGAAATCTTTCTTCTCGTTAAATCTCGCCATTTCTTCAACCTTCTTTGAAACCGTCCCCAGCAAAGGCAGTCCGGTGGCTTCACGCAAAGCGCGCGCATCGAAGAACACAGGGCGAACCTGACTCGTGGCAAAGGAGACAAAAAGGCCGGCGGCCAGGGCCAGCGCCAGGGTCAATGGCAAAAGCACTAAACGATTGGGCGACACGGGCTTCGGAGAAACACGCGGCGGGTCGATCAGGCGGAAATCAACGCCGCCCGAACTGGCATCCATTTCGCCAGACATCGCTGCCGACTCGCGGCGCACGACCAGGCTTTCATAGTTCTTTTTATTGACGTCGTAATCCCGATTGAGCTGGGTGTATTCAGCCTCAATTTGGGGAACCATCTTCGCCGCATCTTTCAACTGGTTGTAGCGCGACTGGTACTCGGCAACTCTGACGCGCAGGGAGGCAACAGTTGCTTCGTTTGCCCCCAAGGATATCTTGAGCTGTTGATAAACTGGACTGCTATTGGCCCTAGAAGCCGAACTGGAAGGCGGTCCGTTCTTCCGGGCAGTAATATCGGCAATCTTCTGATCTTCGAGCTCCTTGATCATGCGCCGCGTACCCACAACATCAGGATGCTTCTCGGTAAAGCGTTGCAGCAACCCGTCAAGATTGCGTTTCATGGTATCGATGCGACCATCGATCTCGGGCACTGAAACGTCAGCGGCCTCTTCCGGCGTATTTGGCAGCGCGTCTCCGGCGATTTGCCGCTTGATTGCATCACGGGAATTCTCGGCCTCATGCAAATCAAGCTTGGCTCGTTCAAGCAAGCCACTTACCTCGCCCATGCGCCCGAAATAATCCTTGCCATCGGCAGTTTGCGTTGAAATATTCTTCAGCTTGAACTCTTTCAGCCGATTCTCTGCTTCCTCCAGTTTTTTCTGATATCCCTGAATCTGGTCATCAATAAATTTCTTGGCGGAATCGGTGTCCTTTCGTTTGTCGCCCAGGCTCGATTCAACAAAAATCGATGCCAACGACTGCACCACCCGCTTGGCCCGCTCCGGCTCGGGGTCGCTATAGGCAAGCGTATAGAGGTTGTCGCGCGAGGTGCTCTTGATGGTCAGGGACTTCATCAAATCATCAGCCAGCGCCTCTTGTGCCGATTTGGATTTGATCGCGAGATCAAGATCGGCCATGCGAATCAGTTTTTCCACATTGGGGCGACTGATCAGCGTACGGCTGAGAATCATGATCTGCTGATCGAGGTTTGGCTCAATTGCCAAACCTGACATCAGTGGCTTGAGAATGGACTGGGTATCAACATAGATACGCGCCGAGGCCTCATATTTATCCGGGATGCGCAGGACGACACCGACACTGATGGCGCCGACGACCCAAGCAACGATCAGTCCAAGCCAGCGGCGCTGCCACATCCCGCGCAGGATCGTCGTCGCTTGTCGGATTATTTCATCCATCTGTTTCCGGTTTCGCTAATGGTTTCAAATACAGCTGTAGCGCCCGCAGGCGCCACAGCTGGCAACAAAGAGAAATAATCAGAACCAGCTACGCGGGATGATCAGCACGTCACCCGGCTTCATTTCCACATTGGCCGACACATCGCCGCTCTTGATCAGATCCTTGACGCGCACGCTGTATTGCTTATCCGCCTCGGCGGTGCGCAAAAGCGTGGTCGCGTTTCCGTCTGCAAAATCAGTCATGCCACCAACAGCAATCATGACATCAAGCAAGGTCATCTTCTGCTTGTATGGGAGCGTCTGCGGCTTGGCGGCCTCGCCCACTACCCGAATCTGCTCACTGTAAGGCCCAACGAAGGCAGTGACGATGACGGTGACAACTGGATCGCGAATGAACTTTCCGAGCGCAGCCTCGATATCACGCGCCAGAGTCGTTGCGTCCTTGCCCATCGCCGGGAGGTCCTCAACCAACGGCGCGGCAATCTTCCCGTCAGGCCGCACCGGGACAGACATTGAAAGTTCAGGATTGCGCCAAACCACGATATTGACCGTATCCCCCGGCCCGATAATGTAGTTGTAATCCGGCGAAGCGGCGGAAGTAGGTGCAGGCGGATGCCCGGCACACCCGAAAACCACGGCGCCCAACAGCCCGATCACAACCCAACGAACCGCGAAGCCAACACCGTTATACAGGCTGACAAACATACCATTCTCCTCTAATCGGAACCGTTCCATCGAACGCAGAAAATTCATAGCACATAATTCTAACGGAAATACGCTCATGCCGATTAAAAACCTCCCCCCAATTATTGACAGAGACGGGGGTCGAGCATGAGCGACGCCTTTCATTTAATCCAAAAATTGCCACAGACAAAGGCTATCAGGCACCACAACTCTGCCGCCACACATGGTTTCGTCACATATTGTCGGGAAAATACGACAGTTTTGCCAAAAACAGTGCTTTCAAATATTGCAAATCCTCACTGCAGTGCGCTGCCTTCAACGCACTGCAGTGCTGTAATTAAAGTGGCTCGGGATATGCTGACAGAGCAAACCCTTTGAAACTTCCGCAACGGCAACTTGGCCGGAGCCGGCGAAAGATACTTTCTTCCATGCAATTACAAAAACAATTAAGTCACACTCCGCCGCATTTTTTGACCGGCCAGGAAGACGCCTGCCAACTTAATTCTCCTTTGTCAGATTCCACATCAACTTGATGCGGCGAGGGTAATGGTTTGTATTCGGTAGGCAGAATCCATCGCATCCTGTCGTCGTCGATGCCTATTCTGAATTGTGAAGACGAGATCCTCGTCGGTCTCGATCTTGGAGGGTAGCTTGTGCTTCATGATTTGCACCAGATCGTTGCACGACAGCAGGCGGTCGGTGTCGCGGTTGGCCAG
>CAJAHZ010000126.1 GCA_903939665.1 uncultured Pseudomonadota bacterium
TACCCGCGCACCGAATATCATTGCAGCCGCTGCGGCGGGCATCAGGGGCATGTGTTCAATGATGGACCGAAGCCGACCGGCAAGCGCTATTGCAACAACGGCGTTGCGCTGAAGTTTGTACCGCGCCCCGACAAATTGCCGGAGCTGCGGACATGAACGTCAAAAATCTGGTCGCCGTTTTTTGCACCTTGTTGATCAGCGGCAGCGCCTTCGCAGCCGATTCGCCGGCAAAGCCGGCAACGACCGCCAGTGCACTTTTCGCTGGCGGCTGTTTCTGGTGCATCGAAGCGGATTTTGAGAAGCTGCCCGGCGTCATCGGCGCCGAGTCAGGCTACACTGCCGGCAGAACGGCCAATCCCACTTACGAGCAGGTCAGCGCCGGCGGCAGCGGGCATGTCGAAGCGGTGCGCGTCACCTACGACTCGGCGAAAGTGAGCTATCCGCAACTGGTCGATTACTTCTGGCATCACATTGACCCGACGGTCAAGGATCGGCAGTTCTGCGACTCGGGTACGCAGTACCGCAGCGGCATCTACTGGCAGAACGAAGCCGAGAAAAAGGTCGCCGAAGCGAGCCGTGATGCGCTGTTGAAGGGCGGCAAGCTGCCGCAGATCCACACCGAGATCATCGCCGCCACCGCCTTCCATTCGGCAGAGGAATATCATCAGGACTACTACAAAAAGAATCCGATTCGCTACGCTTATTACCGGAAAAGCTGCGGTCGGGATGCGCGCGTGGAGGAGGTTTGGGGGCGTAAGTGAGCTGTCCGGCCAGAATCAATCCGCCTGGCAAAGCAGCCCTTTAAGGTACTCGCCCTCGCTGAAGTGCAATGCCACCGGATGATCCGGTGAGGCAGCAAGACGGCGCAGGATGCGCGCATCGCGCTGGGCATCAACCGCGGCGTCGGCGACGATCTGCTGGAAGTGCTCTGGCCCGATGCCGCCCGAGCAGGAATAG
Organism: uncultured Pseudomonadota bacterium; assembly: GCA_903939665.1. GTDB lineage: Bacteria > Pseudomonadota > Gammaproteobacteria > Burkholderiales > Rhodocyclaceae > CAJBIL01. The sequence continues at coordinate 958 of CAJAHZ010000126.1, forward strand.
GTCATTAGCAGCCCACCCGGATTGAGCAGGCGGAAGCCGAGGACGTTGATGTCCTTGTAGGCGCGCGCTGCGCTATCGGCGTGCGAGGCGGATGGCGCGAACTTGGGCGGGTCGAGGATGATCAGGTCGAAACGCTGGCCGCTGTTTTTCATTGCGCGCAGATCGTTAAAAACGTCGGCCTCGCGCCATTCTGCGCGGCTGGCGTCGAGCTGCGGATTGAGTGCAAGGTTCTCGGCGCCGGTGGCTAGCGCCGGGCCGGACGAGTCGATTGAGAGCACGCTTGTTGCGCCGCCGGCCAGCGCCTGCAGTGAGAAGCCGCCGGTGTAGCAGAAGCAGTTGAGCACGGCACGGCCAGCGGCCAGATCGCGTGTCATCAGGCGGTTGTCGCGTTGATCGAGGTAGAAGCCGGTCTTGTGGCCGGCAACGATATCGACCTTCATGCGCACGCCATTTTCGACGATGGTCAGTCGCTCATCAGGAGCTTCGCCAAGCAGCCAGCCGGTGGTCGGCTCGAGCCCTTCGAGGCGGCGCACATTAACATCGGAGCGTTCGTAGATGCGTGGACAGCCGGTTGCCTTGTGCAGCGCGCCAACAATCGCCTTGCGCCATTTGTCGGCGCCGGCGGAGGTCAGTTGCAGAACGATGGTGTCGCCATATCGGTCGGCGACGACACCGGGCAGGCCGTCCGACTCGCCATGGATCAGGCGTAGCCCTTCCTGTTCCCGCAGTTCCGGCAGGATCGTCCGGCGCTCGACGGCAGCGGCGACGCGACGTTTGAAAAAAGCGTCATCGACGACTTCTTCGGGATCGAAACTCCACACCCGACCGCGAATTTTCGACTCGGGGCTGAACGCCGCCCGTGCCAGCGGTCGGCCATTGGCGGCAACGACATCGACCGTATCGCCGGGGCGTGCGCGACCATTCAGACGGTCGACGGAGCCGGCAAAGATCCACGGGTGGCGGTGCGCAAGTGAACGATCTTTGCCGGGGAGAAGAATGAGTTGAGTCATGATGTGCTCGGTGCGTCCGGCGAGGCCGCCGGATGGAAATGGGAAGGGGCTGAGTCTACCGTATCTGCCGCCGGGTAGCCGCACTGCCGGTCTTCTGCAAGCGACGCCTGATCGCCGCCGTTTTTGAGTTTCATCAAAGGCTGGCGGGCCAGACGCCCTATAATCGGCTGCGTTACGCGCCACGCGTGTCGGCAAACCAAATATTCTGGAGTTCGTGATGAAGTGCATTGCTCTGCTTACCTTGCTGGCATTGATTGTCGGCCCGGCGCTTGCCGCCGATCCTGAAGCGGGACTTGCCGCAATCCAGGAACTTGGCCGGGTGAACGGTCAGGCGCTGGCCTGCAGCCAGATGGCGGTCTCCAGTCAGGCCAAAAAACTGATGATCCAGCACTCGCCGAAAACCCGCCGTTACGGCGAGGTGTTTGAAGAAGCGACTAATGCCGCTTACCTGGAACAGGGCAAGGAGCAGGATCGTTGCCCGAAACCCATGGGTTTTTCCGCTCGACTGTCCGAGCTTTCGGAGCGTTTGCAGGCGACGTTGCCCGCAGCGCAATAGATGTATCGATGAGACGGTTCATCGCCGCTTTGTTGGCCGTGTTGTTCGTCCTGTCGGCGTATGCAGCCGATGCGGATGAAACCGGCGAAATTTCGGCGCGCTACCTGCTGATGGATGCGAACGGGCGTGCCGTCAGTAACGAGGATTTTCCCGGCTATTTCCAGTTGATCGCGTTTGGTTACACCTTCTGCCCGGACATTTGTCCGACCACGCTGGCTGAAATGTCGGTGGTCATGGAAAAGCTCGGCAAGGCGTCGGATCGCCTGCAGCCGCTGTTTATTACCGTCGATCCTGAGCGCGATACGGCGCCAGTCTTGCGCAATTACACGGTTTTCTTCCACCCCCGCATCATGGGCCTGACCGGCTCATCGGCGCTGGTGCGTCGTGCTGCCGATAATTTCAAGGTGCGTTACGAGAAGGCCCGCGAACCCGGCAGTCCGCCCGATCAATACGCCGTTGATCATTCGGCCGGCATGTATCTGCTTGGGCCGGATGGTCGTTACATCCGCAAGTTTGCTTTCGGGACGGCGCCGGAAGAAGTCGCCGCAGTGATCGGTGAAATCATCGCCAACACCACCGATGGTTCGCGGGCGAGAAGTGGCCGAGCGCAACATCATTGAGCATTTGCGTTCCGATGCGCCGGGCAGGGCGAGGCCAGGATAAGCGTCCCAGGCGTCGAGCGATACTGCGCCCAATGCCGCTGACCAGTTTACTTTCGCTTGGCGCGTGGATGCGCCTGATCGTAAACGTTCGCCAGATGCTGAAAATCGAGGTGGGTATACACTTGGGTTGAAGCGATGCTGGCGTGACCCAGCATTTCCTGTACGGCACGCAGATCGCCCGATGATTGCAATACATGCGATGCAAACGAGTGGCGCAGCATGTGCGGATGCACGTTGGTCGGCAGCCCTTGCAGGAGCGCGCGTTGCTTGAGTCGCAACTGGATCATCCGTACGCCCAGGCGCTTGCCGCGCTGGCCGACAAACAGGGCCGTTTCGTCATGGCTGGCCAGTTCGCCACGGTGCATCGCCCACGCCGCTGTTGCTTCGCGTGCCTTGCTGCCGACTGGCACAAGGCGCAGTTTGTTGCGTTTGCCAAGGACGCGCACTTCTCCGGTTGCCACATCCTCAAGGCACGATACATCGAGCGCTGCGAGTTCGGCGAGGCGCAGGCCCGACGAGTAGAAGAGCTCGAACATCGCGTGATCACGAATGACGAGCAGATCGGACGCTTCGGTCGTCGCCACCTCAAGCAGACGGTTGGTTTCGTCGGGCGACAATACCTTGGGGAGTGCCTTGGGGCTTTTGGGTGCGCGTACGCCGTCGACGGGATTCTGCAGAGTCGTGCCGCGCCGACCGAGCCAGCGGTAAAAGCCGCGCCAGGCCGATAAGGTGCGCGCCAGTGAGCGACCGCCGAGGCCGCGCGAATGCAGTTGGGCGACAAAGCGGCGGATGTGGTGTGACTGAACCGCATCGAGCGGCAGGTCCCCGGTAGCGCGGCATAACTCGCCTAGCACGTGCAGGTCGCGCCGGTAATTTGACACGGTATGCGGCGACTGACGCCGTTGCTGGGCGAGTTCGTCGAGGTAGCTGCTGACAGACGCGTGATCGCTCATGTCAGCAGCGCAATCAGCGAAGAACGCGCGCCAAGGCCGCCGAGGCCATCTCGCCCAGACGTTCGAGGTAGAGCGTGCCCATGCCGGAGTAGAAGCGCTGTGCATCTTCGCTGCCTAGCGCGATCATGCCGATTGTGCCGCCACCGTTGCGCATGGCGATCAGCGCCTGCGAGCGGACGTGCAGCGATGCCTCGCCAAACCAGGATGAGGTTTCAAAGCCGGAGGTCGAGCCGCAGTAAGGCTGCGTCAGGGTTTCAGCGAAGACCTGCAATTCTTTGCTGACATCGGTAAATTCGGGCAATTCGTCGGCGCCTTGCGGCCTGTCCCACAGGCGAAGAGCTACGTGCGGGATGGCGAAGTCGTCGCGCAGGTGGAAGTTGAGCGTATGCAATACCGACTGGAACGTCGCCGCCGCGATCATGGCCACACCGAGGCGGTGCATTTTTTCGCTGATCGTGTCGTTTTCCTCACCGAATTCGATCAATTCGCCCATCTTGCCTTCGAGCAATTTGTTCTTGTCGCGCAGCGTGAGCATTTGCCGCTCGGTGATCGAAATGGTGCGTCCGCCATGCGGATGCGGGATGACCATCCGCGACATCAGGTCAGCGTGTTCTTCAAAAAACTGCGGGTTGTTTTGCAGGTAGCGTGCGACGTCTTCAGAACTCATTGAACTGGTGGGATTCATAAATCGATTTCTCCGGTGAATACAGTAACAGCGGGGCCGGTCATCAGCACTGGGGTGCCCGCGCCATGCCAGGCAATGTTCAGTTCGCCGCCGCGCGTTTCAACGCGCACCGGCGAATCGAGCAGTCCGCGCGCAATGCCGGCGACAACGGCGGCACAAGCCCCGGTGCCGCAAGCCAGCGTTTCGCCCGCACCGCGCTCATAAACGCGCAGGCGAATGCGGTGGCGGCTCTGTACCTGCATGAAGCCGGCGTTAACGCGCTGCGGAAAGCGCGGGTGCGATTCGATCAGCGGCCCCTGGCTCGCGACCGGCGCCGCATCGACATCGGCGACGACTTGAACGGCATGGGGGTTGCCCATCGATACTGCGGTGATCTGGATTTCTTCGTCGCCAACCATAAGCGGCTGGACGAGTTCTTCAGTCGGGCTGATAAACGGCACCTGCTCTGGCGCGAAGACCGGCGCGCCCATGTCGACGGTGATGTTGCCGTCGTCTTCGAGGCGCGGGCCGATGATGCCGCTCATGGTTTCAACGCGGATTTCGCGCTTTTCGGTCAACCCTTGGTCATGCACGAAGCGTACAAAACAGCGTGCACCATTGCCGCATTGCTCGACTTCGCCACCGTCGGCATTGAAGATGCGATAGCGGAAGTCGACATCCGGCTGGCTGGCTTTTTCAACAAGCAGAATCTGGTCGCAGCCGACGCCGAAATGGCGCTCGCCAAGCAAGCGCAGCTGATCGGGCGACAGCGTAATCGACTGGCGAATGCCGTCGAGCACGACAAAGTCGTTGCCGAGTCCGTGCATCTTGGAGAATTTGAGTCGCATAGGCCGTGAAGGATTGGGGTGGAAAGTGCGGAGCGCGTGTCGGCGCAGGTTTTTGTCTGTCGCCTTGTTCCCGGCTCCTCTTCGATTTCAATCGCCATTATAAAGTCGTCGCCACGAATAAAAGTACAATGCCGAACATGCTTTTGCCTTCCCACCCACATTTCCCCTTCAGCGCACCGTTGAATGACGGCGTCCGCGTGAGTTACCCGGTCCGCTGCGCGCTGCGGGCAATGTTTGCGAGGTGCCGTTTGGCCCAAACAAAATGCTGAGTCGTTTTGTTGCCGCCCTCCTCTGGCTCCTGCATTTCCTGCCGCTGCCCCTGTTGGCGGTCGTCGGGCGTGGTCTGGGGCTGGTGTTCTACTTCGTCGCCAGGCGGCGCAAACATATTGTTCGGGTCAACCTTTCGCTGTGTTTCCCCGCGCTGAGCGAAGCCCAGCGGGAAAAGCTGATTCGGGCACATTTTCAGGCTCTCGGACGCAGCATGCTGGAACGAAGCCTTTTATGGTGGGGCAGCAAGAAGCGGCTTGCGCGTCTGATCCGGGTCGAAGGTGAGGAGAAGATTCAAGCGCTGCTACAGGAAAAACGTCCGGTAATGCTGCTCGTACCTCATTTTGTCGGGCTGGATGTGGGCGGCGTGGCGATTACGATGCGCTTTGATATCGTCAGCATTTATGCCGCTCAGACGGACGCCGTGTTTGATCGGCTGCTTTACCGTGGGCGCAGCCGATTTGGTAACCAGCTACTGCTGTCTCGCCATGAAAACACGCGCGCCAGCATCAAGGCAATGAAAGCCGGGCGACCTTTCTACTACTTGCCGGATATGGACTTTCGCAGCAGGGACTCCATTTTTGTTCCATTTTTTGGCGTTCCGGCGGCGACGATTACCGGCTTGTCTCGTCTGTCGCGATTGGCGGGCGCAGTGGTCGTGCCCTGCGTGACACGCATGCTGCCCGGAGGAAAAGGCTATGTCGTCGAGATTGGCGACGCCTGGTCGGGTTATCCAACCGACGATGTCGAAGCCGACACCCGGCGCATGAACGAATGGATCGAAGGGGCCGTATTGACCATGCCCGAACAGTATTACTGGGTGCACCGCCGTTTCAAGACCCGTCCCGATGGGGAGGCACGTCCCTATTGAGCCGGTCGGACGGGTATACTTACGCGCTTTACCGGCCCGGCAAGCAGTTTTTTGCCTGGGGCGATGGCATGTTTCTGTGAGAGCTGAACTTTGGCACTGATTCTACTTGGACTATCCGGCGCGCTGAGCCATGACCCGTCGGCAGCGCTCTACATTGACGGCAAGCTGGTCGCAGCGGCCGAAGAAGAGCGCTTCGTGCGCGACAAACACGCCAAGAACCGCATGCCCTA
>CAJAHZ010000127.1 GCA_903939665.1 uncultured Pseudomonadota bacterium
AATTATTGCAGTGGGTGTTAAAATGGGTCGCTTTTCCCGGCAAAAGAAGCGGAGAGCAAGATGAGCGCCCTAAATTCAGGCGATCGAGTGATTCACCCAAGCCAGCAGGAATGGGGAGTCGGCAAGGTACTCAGCGCAACGCCCGACAATTTTGATGTTTTCTTTGTCGGCGTTGGCCGCAAGAGGTTTTCACGGTCATTCATACAACTCGAGAAGGTCGAAGGTGCAGCGTCGAAACACCGTCTTCTCGATAATCTGATCGAAACATCAGAAATCAATAGCGATAGCTTTGTCACGCTCCCCGTGGCGATTGATCGTTTCATGGCGCACTACCCGGGCGGCTTCGAGGCTCCCGGGTTCATCAAGGCTGCGCGCGACGCCAATATGCGTAGCCACAAGGCTTGCGCCAACTTGCTGAGTCAGGAGGAGCTTTCCCGGCTGATTGAAGAGGGCTGCTTTGAAGCGGTCTGTGACCGCGCACGGCACGTCGAGTCGACCACCAACCTGCTCACGAAAAGCGAGCGAAAGGCGCTTCACGAAGCCCTCGAATTGCCGGCATGCCAAAAAATGTTCGCGCTGGCCTTGGCCGAACTTTTCTATGGGACTGAAACAGAGGAAGCACGCTTCAAGCACTTTTTGCGTACTTTAAACATCCTGGATCTCTACAAGTGGCCGTTTGCGACGATCTTCAGTTTTATCCGCCACCCATTGCAAAACGCCTTCATTAAACCCACGACAATCCAGAATTCGGCTAAGGCACTTTGCTGGCGAATCAGTTATAAGCCTGAGCCGAACTGGAAAACCTACGATGCAGTCCTGCGCTTCTACAGTTATGTCCGCACGAATCTTCTTGAAGAAGGAATGATGCCCCGCGATCTGCTCGACGTGCAGTCCTTCATTTGGTCTATCAGCCAAAAATAGATCGCAGGCAGGCGTCTTTTTGTGGATCAACGCCCAGAGGGAAACCTCTGCTTGGAACTGGAGAAGATGATATCGGTACGGAAACCGATTAACCTTTCTCGCCAAGCTTGGCAGCCACGGCATGGGTAGGTGCCCCCTTGATAGTGGCTGGCTGGATCGTTGCGGCAGCGCTTGGAAACCGGCTGCGGTTAGTCCAAGCCAGGCCACCGGAGAGCGGAACGCCGGATTGGCGAAGCGTGGCCTCGTAACCGCCACTGTCACGGGTTGTGTTGATCCGGGGCTCGGCAGAGAATGCGGGCGCTGCGAGGATGAGTGCGGCGATGCAGAAAATTGACTTATTCATGATTGCTAACTCCTATTGAAGCCAAGATGTGGCGCAAAATGGAACTCGAAAACCCAAGCCAGTCTGCTTCGATCAAGCCACCCGCTGAGTCAGTGGTGCTACGATAACGAAGCTGGTGCACCGCAACAAACGATCATTTCTAAGCCGACGCATTAGAATAATTCATCCATAACCATTCGACTGCCTTCCTTGAATTCGCTTCGCGCATTCGAAGCTGCCGGACTGCTCATGAGCTTCAAGAAGGCTGCTGATGAACTGGCCGTGATCCTGATAGCGGTGAGCCATCAGATCAAGTTGCTGGAGGAATACCTCGATCTGCGCCTGTTTCACCGCTTGGGGAGTTTTTTCCCGGGCTCTCCCCACCTTGATTCTTAGCGGGCCGGACACCCCGGTGTTGGCTACCTGCCAATTGGACCCGCCCTCCAACATACCGGCGTAACTTTTATTCGGAATCATCGTGCAGATGGGGCCACACAAAAACGTGCCTCTATCAACCAGGAGAATCGAAAATGATAAAAATCACCAGGTATCTGGCCGCAATCTTTCTTGTTGCAGCATTGGTTTCGGTAGAGGGCTGTTCATCCACAGCAAAGCAGGAAGGGACCGGCGAGTACATCGACGACGGGGTTATCACGACAAAGGTGAAAACCGCCATTCTGAACGAGCCGACGTTGAAGGTTTTTGAGATCAACGTTGAAACCTTCAAGGGAGTGGTTCAGTTGAGCGGCTTTGTGGGTTCGTCGGATGCCGCAAACAAGGCGGTGGAAGTGGCGCGCGGTGTTGGCGGAGTGAAATCCGTCAAGAATTCCATGCTGATCAAATAACACGGTTTGCGGGCGGGCCCTGAGCAAGTTTTAGGGCCTGCCAGCGCTTGCCGACGGCGCCGTTATTCGTTGCGCCTGAGTCTCCGGTCGCGATCTGCGTACTGTCGCTGTGATTGTTTCAATGCATCTCGTCATCTCCAACTTCAGAAGCAGTAGGCTAGAGCAACACAAATTCGCTGGCCTGCAAAATTTCAGCGGATATCGGTCGCGAATTGTCGCGTGTTAAATCAGAGCTAAGGGTGCCGGCTACGCCTTCCGATTTGCTGGCCGGTGACCGCAATTTTTTCGCTAGTGGGACTACGCTTTTGCTATCGTGGTCAGCATTGGACTGATGTCTTGCTACTGCTATTGGTGCTGTAGGGATAGGGGTTGGCTCCGCATCGTTTTTCGGAAAAATCTGCCCACCCTATTCCTTGATCAGGGTATCTTTTAGCCGAAGTTGGTGCCATATTCCAAATGGTCGAAGAATGATTGCCGACGAGGGTTCTCATGCCGATTACCAGTGCCGAACTTGCCGATCTGATCCGTGAAATAGAAATCGAGGATCCGATCGATTATGGGGATCTTCCCTATGATGAACATGATCTGCGGTTGCTGGTGTGCAACCAGATCCGTGAAATCGCCGATCAGGCGGAGCAACTTGGCGAGGAAAACCGCCAGATGGTGCTGTTGGCGGTAGCCGCCAAGCTGGTACTGGAAAATCTGGTGCTCCATATCAGGCTGATGCAGGCGCAGGGTAGTGCACTCGATGAAAGCAGCGAGGCGTTGTTCCGGCGTCTGCGCGGACGATCATCCTGATCCGACGCTTTTTTACTGGAGTCCGGATTCAATGAACAGCATTCTCCCTACGCCCGACGATGTGATTGGCTTCTGGTTTAAAGAGCTGACGCCACGCCAGTGGTGGGTAAAGTCGGATGATCTGGATCGCCAGATCGCGTTGCGCTTTGGCGCGCTGCTTTTTGCCGCAGGGCGTTGCGAGTTGTTTGGCTGGCGGGATTGTGCAGCCGGTCGGCTGGCGGAGATCATTGTTCTCGACCAGTTTTCACGCAATATCCATCGCGATTCTGCGCAGGCCTTCGCCTTCGATGCACTCGCGCTGGCGTTGGCGCAAGAGGCCGTAGCCAACCATGCCGACCGCGATCTCGATCCGGTCCAGCGCGCCTTTCTCTACATGCCCTACATGCATAGCGAGTCGCCTGTCATTCATGCGCTTGCGCTTTCGCTGTTCGGTGCGCCGGGGATGGAGAAAAACCTCGATTTCGCGTTGCGGCACAAGGCCATCATCGACCGGTTTGGTCGCTACCCGCATCGCAATG
>CAJAHZ010000128.1 GCA_903939665.1 uncultured Pseudomonadota bacterium
CCAGATCGCCTGGCCAATCTACGTTGCGTTGATGTCCACGCTAACCTCCTGTTAAGAGTTGATCCGAAAGGAGGAGGGGATTAGCCCTTGACGACGGCGATGAAGGGGTTCGCGAAGAGCAGGAACAGAGCGATACCAACACCAATCATGGTCACAGCGTCAAGCAGACCGGCGACGATGAACATCTTGACCTGCAGCGTCGGGATCATTTCCGGCTGACGGGCTGCACCCTCGAGGAAGCGACCACCGAGAATACCAAAACCAATTGCGGTGCCGAGAGCACCGGCACCGATCAGGATGGCGACGGCGATGGCGGTGTTACCAAGCAACATTGACAGAGCAGCTTCCATTAGTTTCTCCTAGTAAAACTTGCTAAATGGGTCAATCAAACAATAAAAACGTGAATCAAACCGGTGAATCAAAAACTCTGCGCAAACTTAGCCGTGCGATTCGCAGGCCAGCGACATATACACAATGGTCAGCATCATGAACACAAACGCCTGCAAGGTGATGATCAGAATATGGAACAGCGCCCAAGGCAAGGCCAACGGCAGCTGATAGATACCGAGCAACGCGATCAGAATGAAGACCATTTCACCGGCGTACATGTTGCCGAACAGTCGCAGTGAAAGTGAAATCGGCCGGGCAATTTCTTCAATCAAGCGGAACAGCAAATTGACCGGCGCCAGCTTCGCGCCAAACGGCACGGCAAAGACTTCGTGCATGAAGCCGCCAAAGCCCTTTACCTTGAATCCCAGAACAATCGTGATCGCAAACACGGTCAATGACATGCCAAAGGTTAAATTCGGGTCGGTGGTCGGCACAAACTTGAAGGCCAGATGCTCATGGCCGCTAAGCTTTTGGATAGCCGTAGGCAGGAAATCAACCGGGATCAAGTCCATGGCATTCATGATGAACACCCAGACAAAAATCGTAATCGCCAGCGGGGTAACCAGCGCGCTCTTGCCGTGATAGGTATCTCGAACTTGCTGATCGACAAAGCCGAGAACCATCTCGACGAAATTTTGCAGCCCGGTCGGAACACCTGCCGTGGCTTTACCAGCCAGCTTGGCCATGCCGAGAAAAACCACGAGACCGAGAATGCCCGATACGAGCAGGGTGTCAAGATGTAGCGTCCAGAAACCATGACCGACCTTGAGGTTGGTCAGGTGGTGACTGATATACGCACTTGTAGTTAGCGCCTCGCCAGAAGACATAGTTCCCCCAATTTGACTAACACCGCTTGAGCAGCGCCATCCAATAGCAAACAATCGTTGCAGCGTAAGCCAGGAAGAGCGGCAAGGCCGCAAGCTGTCCGTAGCTCCTGAACACCAAGGTAAAAAGCAAAATGGTTACGGCAAACTTGTAACCCTCGCCAAGCACCTGGGCATGAAATGCCTTTTTTGGGTCGGAGTCTGACGCTCTCGATCCTCGAAACGCTCGCCAAACGTAAGCGGAAGCGCTAATAACACCAACCCCCCCTCCGAGGGCCGCGGAAACTGCTGCATGAACTCCTTGCGCAGCTCCCGCTACCAGTGCGGCGACCAAGGTCACCAGCAACTGACAGCTGAGCACCCAACGAACTTGAGGATGCACGGCTAGTATCTCCAAAACGGCGCGAGTCTACCAGAGTCTTATATAAGAATCAAACCGCAGATGCAAAAAAACACGTCAGGCACTGCTGCGTATGCAGTTCGCGTAGCCGGAAAAGCCCTTGGATGGGGCGCAATGCTGCACCGCATCAATGCCTCAGGCGATCAAGTATTCCTTCGAGCTGATCGAGATCGCCAAATTCGATTTGCAGCTTGCCGGCGCCTTTCTTGTTGGTGCGTATTTCCACCTGCGCACCGAGCAGGTCCGCCAGCTCGTCCTGCAGGCGTAGCAGATCGCGATCCGGCTTCTTGGCCTCAATTTCCTTCGGCGGCTTCAGTGCGTGCTGCACGAGGCGCTCAGCCTCGCGTACCGACAAGCCCTTCTGGACAATACGTTGCGCCAGCTGAACCTGCAGAACGCCGGACAGCGGCAATAGCGCACGCGCATGCCCCATGTCGATCTCGCCGCGCATCAACAACTCCTGCACTGGCGCAGCCAGCTGCAGCAGACGCAACAGGTTGGATGCCGCCGGGCGCGAACGGCCAACAGCATCGGCGGCCTGCTGGTGGGTCATCGAAAACTCGTCGATCAGCCTTTGCAGGCCGAGCGCCTCCTCAAGCGGATTGAGGTTTTCGCGCTGGATATTTTCGATCAGCGCCATGGCCAGCGCCGATTCATCCGGAATATCGCGAATCAAAGTCGGCACTTCGGTCAGACCGGCAATCTGTGCGGCACGCCAGCGGCGTTCGCCAGCGATGATCTCGTAACGATCATCGCCGAAGGATTTGCCAGACGCCTCGCCAATCGGGCGAACGAGAATCGGCTGCATCAGGCCCTGCACGCGTATCGACGCGGCCAACTCCTCAAGCGAAGCGGCATCCATCTGAGTGCGCGGCTGGTATTTTCCCGGCTGCAGACTGCCGACCGGCAGCGCACGCTGCTGCTCCCTGTTTTGCGCCTCGTTGCCGGCGAGCAGCGCATCGAGGCCGCGTCCGAGTCCCTTCAATTTCATGCTTCTACTCCTGTTGCTGCGTCAGTCGCGTAAACGCCGGTCGTGCCATCGCGACGGTCCAGCATTTCCTGCGCCAGTGAAAGGTATGCCTGCGCGCCTCGGGAGTTGCGGTCGAAAGCCACCACTGGCTTGCCATATGAAGGCGCCTCGGCGAGACGGACATTGCGCGGAATGATCGTGCGATAAACCTTGTTGCCGAAATGCCCTTCGAGTTCGGCAGAGACCTGCTGCGTCAGCGTCGAGCGCGGATCATACATGGTGCGCAACAAGCCTTCGATTTCAAGCACAGGATTGAGATTGGCGCGTACTTTTTTCAGCGTCGCGACAAGGTCGGTCAAGCCTTCAAGTGCGTAATACTCGCACTGCATCGGGATCATCACCGCATCGGCGGCGACCAGGCCATTCACAGTCAACATGTTCAGCGCGGGCGGACAGTCCATCAGGATAAAATCATATTCCTCGTGCACATCGCCCATCGCCTCGCGCAAACGATATTCGCGCTGCCCCATGTCGATCAGGTCAATTTCCGCTCCAGCCAGTTCGCGATTGGCCGGCAGGATATCAAAGCCGAATTCGGTTTTGATCCGCGCC
>CAJAHZ010000129.1 GCA_903939665.1 uncultured Pseudomonadota bacterium
ACCGTCTGATTGAGCTTGAGCAAGGTTTCAATCAGATGCGAACCAATGAAACCGGCGCATCCGGTTACCAGCCAGCGTGCCGGCTGGACCAGCAGGCGTTGTCCCAGTTGTTCGTAAGCAGAACTCACAGACGCCACACCGTCACCCCGTACGAAACCAGCTGAGCCTCGTCAAACATGCTCTTCACGTCGGTCAGCACGCCGCATTTTTGGAGCTTTCCAACGTAGTCCGTCAGCGGCCGGCTCTTGAATTCCTTGTGAGATACCGCAGCGACAATGGCAGCAGCCTGCGGCAAATCATCCCACGCGGTCAGCTCCACGCCATATTCGTGCCGCGCCTCATCGGCATCGGCCACCGGCTCATGAACGATGACATTGGCACCATAGGACTGCAGTTCGCGGATCACGTCGATAACGCGCGAATTGCGCAAATCCGGGCAATCTTCCTTAAACGTCAGACCGAGAACAATGATTGGCGCATCCTTCACCTGCCAGCCATTACGAATCAAATGCTTGACCGTCTGCTCGGCAATATATTTCCCCATGCCGTCATTGATGCGACGACCTGCCAGAATGACCTCGGGATGATAGCCAAGCATCTCGGCCTTGTGCGTCAGGTAATAAGGATCGACGCCGATACAGTGGCCGCCAACGAGGCCCGGACGGAATGGTAGAAAATTCCACTTGCTACCGGCCGCCTGCAGCACCTCAAGGGTATCGATGCCGATGCGGTCAAAAATGATGGCTAGTTCATTCATCAGCGCGATGTTGAGATCGCGCTGGGTATTTTCGATGACCTTGGCGGCTTCGGCCACCTTGATGCTGGAAGCAGGGTAGACACCGGCGGTGATCACACTTGCATAAATCTCTTTAACGCGTTCGAGCGTCTCCGGCGTATCGCCCGACACCACCTTGACGATCTTGGTCAGCGTGCGCTCCTTGTCACCGGGGTTGATCCGCTCGGGCGAATAACCGACGAAAAAATCTTTCTTCCACTTCATGCCGGAATGTTTTTCGATCAGCGGAATGCAGATTTCCTCCGTCGCGCCAGGATAAACCGTCGATTCGAACACTACGGTAGCACCGCGTTTCAGATTTCTTCCGACGGATTCTGACGAGCCGATCAGCGGGCCGAAATCAGGCTGGTGCGCATCATCGACCGGGGTCGGAACCGCGACGATGATGAAATCCGCTTCACGCAAAGCCGCCGGATCACAACCGACCTCCAGGTGCTTCGCCGCCTTCAGGTCTTCGCTACTGACCTCACCCGTCGGGTCAACATGGTTTTTGTAATGCGCGATTTTGCTCGCTGACAGATCAAAACCAATGGTCCGATTTTTCTTGCCAAATTCAACAGCCAGCGGCAAGCCTACATACCCCAGCCCAACAACGGCAACGATAGTCATAAGTCCCTCAACTCTTGTAAAAATATGAAATTTTAATAGCCCAATTATTTTTCACAGGCTCTGCAACAACTTGGCCGCTTCCGCCTGCGCGGGAAATTTCTCGCCAAGCTTGGCCAATTCACCCAGTTCCTTTTTCGCCTCGTCCTTTTTCCCCGCCTTGACCAGTGCCTTGGCAAAGTTGAATCTAATCTCCGCATTTTGCGGCGCCAGGCTGAGCGCCTTCTGGAGCAGTTCCAGCCCACGAGCGGTGTCGCCCTTTTCAACCAGCAAAGCGCCCAGCGTATCAATAATGGCGGGCTGATCCGGCGCCAGCTTATAAGCCTTTTCGGCATATTCAATGGCCTTCGGGTCCTTGTTCTGCGCCGCAACCCAGGCCAGATTATTCAGCACAGCCGGGTTATCCGGCTGGGCATCAAGCAGGGTACGATAGTGCTTGCTGGCCGCCACATAGTCCTTGCGGGCGCTAGCCGCTTCAGCAAGATAAAACCGGAACTTCAAATCCTTGGGGTGTTCCTTCAGCCAGTTGTCGGCGAACTTGTCGGCTTCGGCAGTCATCCCGCCCGCCATCGACACCGCATGCACCTTGAGCGCCAGCTCAGCGACACCGGTTTGCTTGAGTCCGGCACGATAGGCAGTCGCCGCGTCAGCCCACGCCTTCTTGAAGGCATGAACATCCCCCTCGAAAACAAAGCCAGCAGCTTCCTTGGGATGTTGTTTCTGTACCTTGCGAGCCGTGGCAAGCGCCTCTGCAGTGCGACCTGCATCAAGATCAAGCATCAGGATTCCGCGTTGCGCCTCGATCGAATCCGGCTTGACCGAAAGCGCCTTGCGCAAGCTCTGCATGGCGGCATCCTTGTCTTTCATCGCCATCTGAATTTCAGCCATACGTAGGTAAGCCTGCTGGGAATGGGGCATCGCCGCAGCCAACTTGCCGTAGGTCGCCAGCGCCTGATTGAAATCCTCCGCCAACTGTTGCGCACGACCTGCTGCGTCAAGTATCGCCGGGCGATCGGGCAAAACACCGAGCGCATCCTGGGCGGCCGAAACCGCCTTCTTGGCATCTCTTGCGCCGAGATAAAGACCGATGAGTGCGAGCCGTGATGCGGGTTCACTGGCATCTGCGGCAATGGCCTTGTTGATCAGCGCGGCAACCTCTTCAGTCTGCCCACCCGTCTTGGCACGCAACTCCGCCAATGCCAGCAAGGCCTGAACATTTTTCGGATCCTTGGCCACAACCCCCTCAAACCGCTTTTTCGCCTCGTCTGGCTTTTTGTCAGCGAGATCTAAATTGGCCAGACTGGCCGCCGACGCGAAATAGACCGGGTTCTTCAGCAAGGCTTGCTCAAAGCTCTTGCGTGCAGCAGCCACGTCGCCCTTGCCCAGAAAAACCGTTCCACGCAGATGTTGCGCCAAAGGATTCTCCGGCTGCTTCTTCTCCAGCGCAGCGATCGACTTGAGCGCCTCATCGAACTTCCCGCCCTTGAGCTGAGAAGAAATGAGCGCCAGGTCCGCATTGACGCCAGTATCAACCGAGGCAATCTGCTCCAGTTCGCGGTACGCTGTTTCGGTTTCTCCCTTTGCCAGATGCGAGAGGGCCACGGAGGTACGTTTTCCAGTGTTCTCGGGGTCAAGCGCAGCGGCCTTCGAAAAATAAACCCCGGCCTTTTCAGCATCCCCGCTCTGCATGAACACCTCGCCGGCCAGCGCCAGCATGTTCGAATCTTTCTCAATCTTTTCCAGAACGGGTTGCAGGGCGCCAAGCGCCTTGGCTGATTGGCCGCTACGCAAATAGCTGGCAATCAGGATACGGCGGGCCAGCCCAAGCTCCGGCGCCTTCGCCAGCGCCTTCAACAGATAAGTCTCGGTTTTTGCATACGACTTCAGTTCGTACTCAATAGCACCGGCCAGTTGCAAGCCGAGCATACTATCCGGGATAACCTTGAGATGCTCTTGAATAGATTCCTGAGCAGCCTTGAAATTTTTCTGCCAATAGAAAAGCTGCGCCTGCAAATAACTGGTCTGCGGATGTTTGGGCGCAATTTTTTTCATCGCCGCCAACTGCTTGCCCGCCTCATCAAGCTTCCCCGCCTCCAGGAAACGGGAAATCAGGGCGGCATGCGCAGAAAGAAAATCCGGCTTGATCTCCAACGCCTTGCGATAAGCGTCTGACGCCCCCTTGGCATCGCCTTGGGCACTCAGGATATCCCCCTTGAGTTGCCACGCATTGTAAAGCTTGGGCGACTTCTCAAGCGCGGAGTCAAGCAAAGCCAGGGCGCCGGGAAGATCACGACTCACGGCCTTAATTCTCGCCTGCCCAATCAACGCCGGCCCATAGTCGGGCAAAGCGATAAGCGCACCGTCGAAAGCTGCCTGGGCAGCATCGAGCTTACCCATCATGAGATATGCCTGGCCAAGCGTAGCCTGAAAATCGGCCTTGCTTTCCGGCGAAGTCAGCTGAACCTTGGCAAAATCATCGGTGATTTTTTTTGCTTGCCCCTGCATCAGCATTGCACGCGCCAATAGAGGCACCACCTGATCAGCCGGATGCTTGAGTTCACTCGCTTTGTGCAGTTCCAGTTCCGCCGCAATCGGATCACCGCCTTCAAGCAGCGCCTTTCCCAGGAGAAAACGCGCTTCGGCCAGATTCGGATTATTCTGCAACGCATTTTTTAACTGAATTACTGCGGCCTTGTTGTCATTCTTGGCCATGTAGTCCTTGGCTGAAACCAGCATGGACTCAGGCTTTTCTCCGCCACAGCCGACCAGCAGCAAGGTGGCCAGAAGGGTTGACAGGGCCGTTCTGCTCATTGATTTCCGGATAGTCATATATTTCCGATAAAAGAGGGGGCAATCATCAACGTCTGAATCATTTCAAGCCAAACCGGTGCATCAGGTCGTACAGGGTTGGTCTGCTGACACCGAGCATTTCAGAGGCTTTCACTATGTTTCCATCGGCACGCGCCAAAGCCATGATGATGACGCGTTTTTCGGCTTCCTCGCGAACCTGACGCAGATCCAGACTGCTATCGTGATCGCTCTGAACTTGATTGAGCCCGATGTCCTCAACGGTAATTTGACCGCCTTCAGCCATGATTACTGCGCGCTTGATACAGTTTTCAAGCTCGCGAACATTGCCCGGCCAGGCGTGCGACTCAATCGCCCGCAGCGCATCTTCGCGCAGCGTCATGGCGCCCCGATTTTGTTCCGTAGCGAACTTGCGGACAAATGCGTGGGCAAGCAATGCCACATCCCCCTGGCGAGCCCGCAACGGCGGAATGCTCACAACGATTTCCGCCAGGCGATAGTAAAGATCTTCCCTGAAACGACCTTCCTGGATCAGGATTTTGAGATCCTGATGCGTCGCACAAACGATACGCACGTCAATCGGGATCTCCTGGCGCCCGCCAATGCGTTCAATGACGCGCTCCTGAAGGAAGCGCAACAATTTTGCTTGCAGGTTATGCGGCAGATCGCCAATCTCATCGAGCATCAGGGTGCCGCGATTGGCAGTTTCGATCTTGCCCGGCGTTGTCTTGGCGGCTCCGGTAAACGCGCCCTTTTCATAGCCAAACAATTCGCTTTCCAGCAGATTGTCCGGAATCGCCGCACAATTGATGGCAACGAAACGCTCACTGCGCCTCGCCGAGGCGGCATGCAGCCCACGGGCAATCAGTTCCTTACCGGTGCCGCTTTCGCCAAGGACCAGCACGGTTGCATTACTGCCAGCAACCTTTTCAACCGTACGACAAACCCGCAACACCTCGGGATCACGCGTGATCAGCCCGGACATAACATCGGGCTGCTGCATCAATTGCAAACGGCTGTTCTCTTGCTGAAGATCATAAAGACGATAAGCCCGGTCAATCGTCAAACTCAACATCTCAATTTCAAATGGTTTGGCAAAAAAATCATAGGCGCCCAGACCTACCGCCCGCAGCGCATTGGCCCGGTCATTCTGACCGGTCAGAACAATCACCTTGGTCTGGGGAGCAATCGAAAGAATTTGTTCGAGCAGCTTGAAACCCTCTGACACAGAATCGGCATCCGGCGGCAAACCAAGATCCATTGTCACGACCGGCGGCATGTGGCGGCGCACCTGAACCAGCGCGCTCTCGCGATCACCGGCGGTGAGCGTCTCGTACTGATCGAAAGCCCAACGAATCTGCTTTTGCAGCGCCGGGTCATCTTCAACGATCAGCAACGGACGCAATTTCTCCAAACTCATTCAATCTCCTCACGCAACACGTTCGAAGCCATTCCACTTCCCGCATCAAACAAGGGCAGCAGCAGGCTGACCTGCGTTCCGACATCGATTGAGCTATCCACCAAAACCTTGCCTCCCAGTTCATGCACGTACTGAAAACTCTCGTAGGCACCAATACCCATGCCGGCTGGCTTGGTCGTCTGGAAAGGCTTGAACAGCCGCTCCCGCAAGAACTCCGGCGTCATGCCGTGCCCTGTGTCGCCAACCTCAACCAAGGCATGCGCTCCCTGTCGCTCCAGTTTGACCCAAACCCGCCCACCATTTTCAGTGGCGTCCAGCGCGTTCTGCACGATGTGGCCGATTACCCGCTCGACTCTGTCTTCGTGCCCCTTGGCAACCACCTTGTCGGTCAACTCAAATTCGAGATCACGACCCTGACTCGCCTTCGCCGTCCGGATGCGCAGGATTACATCGCCGAGATCTATGCCGCGCGGGCTATCGACCGGCGTCGCTCCTTCACGTAACTGCATCATCAATTGCCGCATGCGCTCGACGGAATGCTCTACCGTCATCAGCATATCCTGCTGGAATTCCGGATTATCCCGATGGCGTTCAGCATTTTTAAGCATAAGGGACAATTGCGCAACGATGTTCTTCAAATCGTGTACGACAAAAGCAGACATCCGATTAAAAGCATCGAACTTCCTCACCTCGAGCAACGCCTCGGTCGCCTGCATCTGCCCCAAAAAGGCGCCGGCTTGTCGACCGGCCGTCTTCAGCAGATCGTTGACCTCCCAGTTGACGTCAATTGTCGTGCGCGCGGTGGCCAGAACAACAAAGCCAATCATCTCGCACCTCGTCGCCAGCGGGACGACCAGCCAGGCGTTCGGCACCTCGACAAGCCAACGGGGAATATCAAGGCCGTCATAGCGACGGGGCAGTGAGCGATACTCTTCAAGATTGATGATCCAGCCGCTATCAATCAGGAACTTGCACAGTCCGCTGTCAGCATCTTCGGTGGCTGATGAAGCAGGCATGTTCCAGCAAGCCGCCTGAGCAAAAAAGCGTGCTGTCGGATCCTTCAACCAGAGCGCACCAGCCGGGCTCTCGACCATATCGGCCAAACCCTTGACCACATGTTGCCCCATCTCCGAAAACCCATCCTGGGATGACAGGGTATTGGTAAAGCGCAGCCATTCCTCCCGATAATCATACCGATAACTGAAGAAATGCTTACCGACGAGAACGCGGAACTTCGCCCGAATCGAACCTGACAAACTCAGCAAACCTAACAGCAACAGCGCCGCGAACAACAAGGCCAGCTGGAAGGCCTGCCCCCAGTCGCCGCCAAAATAGCGAACATAATAACCAGCCGCCGCCATGAACAAGAGATAGACACCCACCGCAACCAGCGTTGCAGATTGCAAGGCGGCCCGCTGGGAAAGAACAATTC
This sequence comes from uncultured Pseudomonadota bacterium, assembly GCA_903939665.1. Lineage (GTDB taxonomy): Bacteria > Pseudomonadota > Gammaproteobacteria > Burkholderiales > Rhodocyclaceae > CAJBIL01. The sequence continues at coordinate 7,063 of CAJAHZ010000129.1, forward strand.
TCTTCTTCCAGTCGCGGCTTCGAACAGTCGAAATCGCAACCAGCGGCACCACCAGGGCATGCACGAATCCTCGGATACTAAAGGCATCCGCATCGATCCGGTTGAACAGCAGCGCGTCCGAATACAAATACAAATCGAACAGAGCCGCGCCGCCAAAACCGATACACAACGGCTTGATACTCCAGCGCCAGTCAGGCGCAATGCTGCGAAACAGTTGCTCGACGAGAACCAGCGCAAAGACGGTCATCGCCAACGAGTCGAACAAGGCCAGCCGATGCGGCGGAAAAATGAATGAGATCCCCAGCACAACCATGGCTTGCGCTGCCAGGCCAACGACGACGAGGGCCAATGCAACGCCGCCCAACCAACGCAGGCGGATGGGCCAGGGCTCCTCTTCCGAATCCGGCTTGAGCAAAACCAGAAAAAACAGATACCAGCCGCCAAACCTTAAAGCATCGGAGAGCAGGCTGCCTGCAAGGAAAATTGCTTGTCCGGTCAGCGCAAAGGCAAGGCCGGACATTCCCCACAACGCGCACAAAACCGCGGTTATGAACAAAGCACGGCTACGCAATCCGGCGCGCCATCCAGAGGCCAGATAAATTGCAAAGGCTGCGTAAACGCAGCCTGCAAGCCCATAACTCCAGGCGGATATTGTTTCTATGCTGGCACCCAACCGACAAACCCCCTC
>CAJAHZ010000130.1 GCA_903939665.1 uncultured Pseudomonadota bacterium
GCGAGTCGAGGTGGTGGGCGCTGCGCGCCACGCGCAACCGCTTTCAGATTCACCGGCTTCGGTGACCGTGATCCCGGAAAACGAATTGCGTCGGCAAAGCTATCGAAACCTGGGCGAAGCGCTTGCCAGCGTGCCCGGCGTTTATACCAGCAACGACCGCAATTACACCTATCTTGGCGTACGCGGCTTCAACCGGCCGGGCGATTACAACTCGCGCATACTCCTGCTGACCGATGGCGCGCGACGCAACGATGCGCTTTTCGACCAGGCGCATGTCGGCAACGAATCGCCGATTGAGATTGACTGGGTAAAGCGCCTGGAATTCGTTTCCGGCCCGGCATCGGCCGTTTATGGCGCCAATGCGCTATTCGGCATCGCCAATGCAATCATGCTTGACGGCGGCGACGTGAACGGCTCCCGTGTGACGCTTGAGGCCGGCACCGGCAACAGCAGACGCCTGGGTCTGGTCGCCGGCCAACGGCTGGATGGCGACCGCGACTGGTTTGTTGGCTTCGCCGCGTACGGCGCTCAAGGCAAGGATCTCTATTATCCCGAGTTCGACCAAGGCGCATCCAACGGCTGGGCGCGCGGCCTGGACGGCGAAAAATATCAGAAGGCCTACGGCAAGTTTCGCTGGGGCAACTGGCGCCTTACCGGCAGCTTCAGCTCACGCGACAAGGATATTCCGAACGCGCCTTTTGCCACGGCGTTCGGTGAAAGCGGCACGCGCACTGTGGATCAGCATGGTCTGCTCGAACTGGCTTACGACGGCGTCATTTCGGCAGGCTGGCAACAGCAGTTTCGCCTGTTCAATGGCAGTTATCGTTACGACGGCAACTACCGCTATACCGGCGCGCTGGACAACCGTGACGAGAGCCGTGCCAACTGGGTGGGTGGCGACTATCGCCTGAGCTACACGGCGATTCCTTTGCACAAACTGATGTTTGGCGCCGAGGCGCAGTGGAACACGCGGTTGCTGCAACGCAACTTCGACGTCAATCCACGCAATTTGATTCTCGACAATGACTCGCCATCGCACACCATGGGATTCTTCGCCCAGGACGAATGGCGTTTTGCGCCGCAGTGGCTGCTCAATCTCGGATTACGCTACGACAAGCACAGCGACTATTCGGCAATTGCTTCTCCGCGTCTGGCGCTGATCTATCAACCAAGCCAACGCCTTACGCTGAAGGCCATGGCCGGCAGTGCCTACCGCGCACCCAACGCCTTCGAGCGTTTTTACGACGATGGCGGCATCCTGCAAAAACCCAATGCCAAGCTTCAGCCAGAGCGCATCAGAAGCACCGAACTGGCCGCCGATTTCCGTCTGGGACAGAGTGGGCGAGCCGGGATCAGCCTCTACCGCAATCAGATGCACGACATGATCGACCAGGTGACCGACCCTGCCGATGGCCTGCTGGTTTACAGCAACCAATCGAAGGTGCGCGCACACGGCATCGAGATTGATGGCGAAAATCGCTGGTCGGATGGCTATCGCCTGCGCGGCAGTGTTGCCTGGCAGCAAAGCACGATGGCTGACGGCAGCACGCTCGTCAATTCGCCCCGCCTGCTCGGCAAACTGATCTTTGGCGTGCCAGTTGCTTACGGATGGACAGCGAGCGGCGAATGGCTTGGCATGTCCGAACGGCTGTCCTGGCGAAGATCGGTCCCGGGCTACGGAATCGCCAATCTCGTGCTGTCGTCGGCCCCAATGGCGCGGGTCGGTCAGTTCAGCCTGGGCATCTACAATCTCGGCAATCGCAGCTATCTTGACCCGACCTCGTCGGCGTTTGTCCAGAATGCAATTGAGCAGGATCGGCGACAGTTCCGTCTGCGCTGGGTTCTTGCGCTTTAAGGCGGATGCTGTGAGCCGTTGCGCAATTTTTGTCGGGCAAATCAGCGCACTTTTGCTGTTTCTGCTCTCGCCGCACGCGGCGGCGCAGATGCAGGCTTCTGAACCCGAATTGAAAGCGGCTATTCTGGTCAACATGTTGCTGTTCGTCGACTGGCCCAGCCAGCCGCAACAGGCAGCAGACCGTTTTCTGCTGTGCTATCTTGGCGACAGTCCAATGGCGACCGCCCTCGGGCAACTCGAGGGAAAACTGATCAAGGGCAAACCGCTGCATGTCATGCGTGCCGACGCAGACCATGCTGGCGGCTGTCATGTGTTTTATTTTTCTTCGAACGACGAGGCTGCCCTGACCAAATCCGCACCCAGCCTGCGAACGTCAAGAGTATTTCTGGCAGGCGATTCGCCGGGTTATCTGCAACGCGGGGCAATGCTGAATCTTGAACTGGTTGGTGGACGCGTGGCTTTCGATATTGATCTTCGTGGCGCAAGACAATCCGGCCTGACCGTCAGCTCGAAAGTGCTGCGCCTGGCCCGACAGGTGCTGGAATAAGGACCGGCAATGACTAATCCGGACGCCCAGGAACACGCCCGCCGCTCGCTTCGCCTCAGCCTGCTATCAACCGGACTGGCTCTGCTGATCGCCTTCGTCTTGCTGGTGGCGCATCAATACATAACGGGGCGCCGCCTGTTGCTTGAGGAACTGCATACCGAGGCGGCAATCATTGGCGCCAATAGTGTGGCAACACTGGTGTTTGGCGACGAAAAGGCAGGCCGCGAAATTCTCGGGGCCATTCGGCTGACACCGCGGATTCTTGGCGCGGCACTGTACCGGGCGGATGGCCAACTGCTGGCGCGGGAAGGTGAGGGCGGGATCGATTTTCCGGCCAGCCTGCTGACCAAGGCCGCGGACACCAGACAAGATAGCGACGGCGCTGCAACATATAACCGCTTTGGCCTGCTCGGCGGCGTGCTGCGCGAAGACATCCATAGCGAGGGTGCAACGGTCGGCACCTTGTTGCTGCGCGTCGATTTCGCATCGCTTTACTGGCGCTTGCTCGAATACATCCTGGGGGTAATTGCCATTGCCTTGATCGCGCTGGCGCTCTCACACCGCTTCACTTCACGGCTCAGGATGCGCGTGGCGAGCACCGAAGAGCAGCTCGAAAATCTGGCACTCTACGACCAGATCACCGGGCTCGCCAATCGTCGCCTGTTTGAGCAGGAACTGAGAAAAGCGGCGCTCCGCGCACAACGCGAGCCCTTGGGAGCGGCGCTATTGTTCATTGACGTCGACGACTTCAAAAAGGTTAACGATTCCTTTGGCCACGAAGTGGGTGATCAGGTTCTCCAGATGATCGCCGAACGCCTGCGCAGCGTTGTTCGTGCGGCAGACACCGTGGCGCGCATCGGCGGCGACGAATTCACAGCCATCCTTTTCGACATCGGCGACCCGGAGAACGCGGCCAAGGTGGCGCGCGACATGATCGCAGCGATTGCCGAGCCATTCCCGACGCAGCCAACACCAAGCCATGTCGGCCTGAGCATTGGCTTGGCGCTGATGCCGGCCGACGGTAGCGACCCGGTAACCCTCCTGCGCCGGGCGGACATGGCCATGTACGTGGCCAAATCGCAGGGCAAGAACCGCTTTCACTTTTTCTCCGAGTCGATTGATGCCAGGGTACGCGGGGATCTGCAGCTTGAGGCGGACTTGCGCCAGGCTTTGAAACATTCGGATGGCGGCTTGTGGGTGGCTTACCAGCCACAGCTGTGCACACTGAAAAAAACCCTGCTTGGTGTCGAAGCGTTGGCACGCTGGCGGCGCGACGATGGCAGTGCAATTTCTCCCGGAGAATTCATTCCGGTCGCCGAAAAATCCGGCCTGATCAACGAACTGGGCAGCTGGATGCTGTTACGAATCTGTCAGGATCTTGCTGAAATGCGGGCTGCTGGTGTCGAGATTCCGAAAGTCGCCGTCAATGTCTCGCCCCGCCAGCTGACGCGCGGCGGCGGCGTGGTTGAGGACATCTGCCGCACTTTGGAAAGTTATGGGGAACCCGTCGAGCGTTTCGAGTTTGAGCTGACCGAGAGCACCTTGATGGACGAACACGGCGCTGTTGTCCTTGATGCGTTTCGCGCAGCGGGCTTCGCGCTGGCGATCGATGACTTCGGCACGGGCTATTCCTCGCTCGGCTACCTGAAGCGCTTTCAGGTCAGCAAGCTGAAAATCGACCAGCGATTCATTCGCGAACTGCCCGACAATGAGGACGATGCGGCGATTGTATCGGCAGTGATCAAAATGGCCTGGGCGCTCAACATCAAAGTGGTTGCCGAAGGCGTTGAAACTGACGCGCAGGCAACCTTTCTGCAAGCGCATGGCTGCGACGTTCTACAGGGCTATTTGCTGGGTCGACCGATGCCGCCTGAAGCGCTGGTTACTTACGTACGAGAACGCTGGAAAAACGGGGGCTGAGACAGTCGCAGGAACACCTCATTTGCATGCCGCACCGAATCCCAGCACAACCAGTTTTTTCCCGGGTTTCAGATAGGGCTGGAACTCTTGCAGGGTGCAGCCGGCATCGGGTAGCACTTTTTCGATGTCGCCGGCCTCGACCAACAAGAGCATTGCAGCGTGGCTTTCCTTCATCTCCTTAAACTGCAATTGATCCAGTTCTTTGACGGGCTTGTTCGAATAATAAATCAGGCGCTTGTCGATATCGCCATAGCCATACAAAATCGGTTCTTGTACGCTGGTGCTCCAATGCTGAAACTTGGGGAATACTGAAACGCGATAATTAAACAGGCGCTTTTCCGCAAAAACATAATAGCCGGCAAATGCCAACGGCAAGATGATGCCGAGCACTTGGATGATGGCTTTAAGATGCTTACCGCCATCTTCGAAAATACGCGCCAAATGGACCGCCAACACAATTGCCAGCAGCGGATAAATGGGCAGCAGATATTTCGCGTGCTTGTTGCTGAACATGGAAAAAACCAAGAGCGGGACAACGACGACCAAGAGCGGGACAATGAATTCCTGGCGCCCCCGATAGCGGGCAAAGAGGTCTTTCGCCTTGATGAAAAACAGACTCACCAATAGCAAAAAATCCACTGCTATCCAGCCGATATAACTCAGAACCGGCTTCTTGTTATATTCCCCTTGCATTTTCTCAAGCAAGTCTTTTTTTGCGATTAGCGCCCAGATGTCGGGCCCCAGCTTGACGGTAACCAGCAGATACCAGGACAGACCAGCAAGCAGAAAAATGCACCACCCAAGCTTGTTGGTCAGCAGCTGCACGACCTTGGCGTCTCTTGTCCACAGCGCCGCAACAAAAAGCGGCAGCGTGACAAACAACAGGGCGACCGGGCCTTTTGTCAGCACCGCCAGACCCAACAGGAAGTAACTTAGATAAATCCAGCGCGCATCGCCTTCTTGCTTGATAAATTTGATTGCCGAGATGAGCGCGCCAAGGCAGAGCGCTGTCAGCATCATCTCAATTTCCACCCGCCGCGCCGAGATGGCGAAACTGATATTGGCAATAAGCAGCTGGGTGGCGAACAGCGCGGCCCATATACCAAAATATTTTTTTGTGTAGCAATAACTCATCCACAGCACCGCCGTGGCTGCCAGGGCAGAAGGCAATCGCAAGGTCCACTCATTCACGCCACCAAACAAGTGCGAAACACCGGCTGAAATCCAGTACAGGAAAGGGGGTTTGGTTAAATACAACTCACCATTAAGACGAGGCAACAGCCAGTCGCCAGTCAAAAACATCTCTTTAATCGCTAAAGCTCTACGCCCTTCGTTCAGGCCCATAAGCTTCATATCCCCTAGCCCGAAGAACATGACGATCAGGCCGAATAGCAGCGTGACGGCAAGAAGCTTCCGGTAGCGTTCGGGAAGGTCGGGGCTGGTCATGAGTGCCTCAGCCGAGCTTGAGCCGCCGGCAGATTTCCAGCGTTAGCGCTGACTGGTTCATGGAGTAAAAATGCAGTCCCGGTGCGCCGCCGGCCAGCAGGCGCTCGCATAACTCGGTAACGACATCAAGGCCGAAGGCGCGAATGGCGTCGGCGTCATCGCCGAAACCTTCGAACTTGCGGCGCATCCAGCGCGGCAGCTCTGCGCCACAGGCATCGGAAAAACGCGCCAGCTTGGAGAAACTGGCAATCGGCATGATGCCGGGAACGATCGGCAGATCAATGCCGAGCGCACGCACTTCGTCAACGAAGTGAAAGTAAGCATCGGCATTGTAAAAATATTGCGTGATCGCCGAATTGGCGCCGGCCTTGGCCTTTTTCTCAAAAGCTTTGATGTCGTCACGCGGCGTGCGTGCCTGGGGGTGCCACTCGGGATAGGCGGCGACCTCAAGACGAAAGTGGTCGCCGGTTTCAGCGCGGATGAATTCGACAAGTTCATTGGCATAGCGGAATTCGCCGGCTTCGGCCATGCCCGACGGCAGATCGCCGCGCAGGGCGACGATACGGCGGATGCCAGCGGCCTGGTATTCCTGCAGGATTTCGCGGATGTTGTCGCGTGTCGAACCGATGCACGACAGATGTGGCGCGGCCTGATGGCCTTCAGCGGCGATTTCCTTGACCACAGCGAAGGTGCGCTCACGCGTCGAGCCGCCGGCACCGAAGGTGACCGAGAAGAACTCCGGTTTGAGCACCGCCAGTTTGTCGCGCACGACGCGCAATTTTTCAACGCCTTCGGGCGTTTGCGGCGGGAAAAATTCGATGGAAAGTTCGGTGTGTTTCATTAATCTTCCAGACGATGATCATCCGTGTTTCTTGCCGCCAAGCAGACCAGACAGCGCCCACGAAACGACACTATAGAGCAGCGAGCCGAACACCGCCGGCCAGAAGCCGCTGACCACGAAGCCTTCAAGCAGCGAGCCGGCGAGCCAGAACATCAGCCCGTTGATCACGAAGATGAAGAGTCCGAGCGTCAGCAGCGTGGCGGGTAGCGTCAGCAGCAGCAACAGGGGGCGCAATACGCTGTTCACCAGCCCGAGAACCAGCGCCGCGAGCAATGCCGAGCCGAATGAGGCGACGTGAATCGACGGCATCACGTAGGCTACGGCAAGCAAGGCAACGGCGTTGAGAACCCAGAGCAGGATCAGTCGCATGGCAGCTCCCTGTTGTTGCAGATCCGTTTAGTAGCGGTACTGATCGGCCTTGTACGGGCCGTTCTTGGAGACACCGATGTAGGCCGCTTGCTGGTCGGTCAGTTCGCTGAGTTGCGAATTGAGTTTCTTCAACTGCAGACGGGCGACCTTTTCATCCAGATGCTTGGGCAGCGTGTAGACGCCCACAGGATAATCGGCATTGCGCGTAAACAATTCGATCTGCGCAATGGTCTGGTTGGCGAACGACGAGCTCATGACGTAGGACGGATGGCCGGTACCGCAACCGAGGTTAACCAGGCGCCCCTTGGCGAGCAGGATGATGCGCTTGCCGTCGGGGAAAATGATGTGGTCGACTTGCGGCTTGATCTCTTCCCACTGGTACTTCTCAACCGAAGCGACGTCGATTTCGTTGTCGAAGTGGCCGATGTTGCAGACGATGGCCTGATCCTTCATGGCGGCCATGTGCTCGTGCGTGATAACGTGGAAATTGCCGGTGCAGGTGACGAAGATGTCGGCCCGGCTGGCAGCGTATTCCATCGTGACAACGCGGTAACCTTCCATCGCCGCCTGCAGTGCGCAGATCGGATCGATTTCGGTAACCCATACTTGCGCCGACAGCGCGCGCATGGCCTGCGCCGAGCCCTTGCC
>CAJAHZ010000131.1 GCA_903939665.1 uncultured Pseudomonadota bacterium
CCCTCGGCGAGGGCTTCGGCCTGATCCAGTAATTCGCCCGGCGCCGGGGACAGATAGCGCAACATGACGTTTGCCGACTTGATCTTGGCGCGTTTGCCGGATGCTGTCTCGACCTGCAACGAAGCATCGTTGTCAGTCAGGATGGTGGCAGTTTTGAAGGCGCCGTCTTCTTCGAACAATACATGCATCGGCAGGATTATAACCCGCAGAATTCAAGTATTTGCGGTAGAAACTCGGGAAAACGGGTGAAGCTGTGGTCGCCGCCTTCGCACACGATCTGGCGACAACCCACATAGCGAGTAACGGCCTGACGGTAATCAAGTACCTCGTCGCCCGTCTCGACCAGCAGCAGATAGCGTGACGGCGTGATCTGCGCCACTTCCAGTGCGCGCAACTCGTCGACATGGGCGGCGGTGAAGTCGAAGGTCTCGCCCGTATATAGGTTCGTTTGTGTGCCGAGATGCTCGCTCAGCGAGAGCGGTGCCAGAACAGCGGGATTGATGAGAACCGCAGGTAGATTGTGCTTCTCGGCCAGCCAGGTTGCGTAGTAGCCGCCGAGCGAGCTGCCGACCAGCGCGACCGGGCCAGCGGTTGCGGCAATCAGCGCTTCGGCCTGCTCGATGGCCAGTTTTGGGACGTGCGATAGCGCTGGGCAAACAAATTTGTCTTCAAGTCCAGCCGCAGCCATGTAGTCACTGAGCAGGCGGACTTTCCAGGAAGCGGGCGAAGAGCGGAAGCCGTGCAGATAAAGAATGCGCGGCGTCATGGTCAGGTGCTGGCCCAGGCGACCATTTCCAGCTTCCACGTGATCAGTACAACGACGCCGAAGGCGATGCGGTACCACGCAAAAATGGTGAAGTCGTGCGTGCTGATATAACGCAGCAAGCCGCGCACAGCCCAGAAGGCCGAGATGAATGCGGCGACAAAACCGACGACCCACATCCCCAGATCGTCGAAAGCGAGCAGTGCACGCTCCTTGTAGAGCTGGTAACAGGTCGCTGCGATCAGCGTCGGGATGGCGAGAAAGAATGAAAACTCGGTTGCGGCGCGGCGCGACAGTCCGAGAAACAGTCCGCCGATAATGGTTGCGCCCGAGCGCGACGTGCCGGGAATCAGCGCCAGCGCTTGCGCCAGGCCTAGCTTGAAAGCATCTCGCAGCGTCAGATCGTCAACCGAATCGACCCGGATCGTGTGCTCGCGGCGCTCGGCCCAGATGATGATCAACCCGCCGACGATGAAAGCAGTCGCCACCGCTGGCGCGTTGAACAGATAAGCCTTGATCGTCTTGCCGAAGAGCAGGCCGAGCGTCGCCAGTGGCATGAAGGCGGCGAGCAGATTGAGGGCAAAGCGTTGCGCTGCGGGTTCGCTGGGCAGGCCGCGCACAACCTCGCCGATCTTCGCCCGGTATTCCCAGCAGATGGCGAGGATGGCGCCCGACTGGATGACGATTTCGAACAGCTTGCCGCGCTCGTCGTTGAAGTCGAGCAGATCGCCGGCGAGGATCAGGTGGCCGGTCGAAGACACCGGCAGAAATTCGGTAACGCCCTCGACGATGCCAAGAATCAGGGCTTTAAGCAGAAGGAGCAGATCCACAAGCAGCTTTCGGCAAAAACCGCGATTCTAACCTATGGGCGTGTTTGTTCCTCGAGTACGCCGAGCCAGCGCAGCGCCTGTTCGCGCGAGTCGCCGCACATTTCCTCCGACGGTTGCAATCCGCCGCAACAAGCCGGCCGTTCGGGTTGGCCCCAGAGTCCGCAGTGCAGTTCGGTCGTGAGATTGGCGCACGGAACCCCCGCCGCCTTGCCGTTCGGGTGGCTGGGCATCGGCGTGACGATTGAAGGGGCGATGCAGCAGGCGGCGCAGGCGGGGCGGCAGGGAATGGGTTTAGGCATGGCAAAGGAATCGCGGATGCTGCAGACCGAAGATGGTTTGCCGAACCAGCATGTCAGTCGATGCGCATTTCAGCCCAAGCCAGAAGTTGCCCAATGGTTATGCCAACTTTTTGGCGATCAAGGCCGGATATTGGAACCAGCCCGTATCGCGCTTCTACGGCGTAGGGGTTAAGTTCATCCAGCGTTTCTGCCTGGGGTGGTGGCGGCAGCCCGGAGTCCGTGAGAATGTCCAGCAGCTCGGCAATGTCGTGGGTGCGGCGGAAAGCAATTCCTGCCGACGAAAGAACGGCCTTGATCGCCTTCTCGACGGCCTGCTGTGCGTGGAAGCCGACAATGGCATCGCCAATGTCGGGAATGCTGCTCAAAGCCGCAACGGCTTTTTCATCCTGCCGTGCAGACTCAAGCAGAAGCCGCGGAATCGACTGATCAGCCATGAACGACCTTGCCTTCGCGCAAGGCCCAATAGAGTGCCGAACCGGGTTGATTTCCCCAGTTTTCCACTTCCTTTTCGGAGTAGACGAGGATGTCGGCGGGTATGCGCAGCGGGCGAAGCAGGCGGCGCAGGCGAACCATTTCGCTGGCACGATCCGGCACTTCGTCCTCGATGACCAGCAGGTCAATGTCGGAATCCTCTCGCGCATCGCCGCGCGCGTAAGAGCCAAAGAGCATGATGCGCTTCGGCTTTTCATCAGCAGCAACGGCACTGATGGCGGCTTGCAGGGTTTCCGGCGAGATCATTTTTGCGGTCCGGTGGGGAGGTGAATCAGATCTTACGATAAACCTCCGCCCCCGTCTTGACGAACTCGATCGCTTTCACTTTCATTCCTTCCTCTATTGCAAGGTTCTCGCTGACGCCTTGCTTGGCGGCGAACTCGCGCACTTCCTGCGTGATCTTCATCGAGCAGAAATGCGGGCCGCACATCGAGCAGAAGTGGGCGACCTTGGCCGATTCCTTGGGCAGCGTCTCGTCGTGGAATTCGCGTGCCTTGTCGGGGTCGAGGCCGAGGTTGAACTGGTCGTCCCAGCGGAACTCAAAACGGGCTTTCGACAATGCATTGTCGCGGATCTGCGCGCCGGGGTGGCCTTTGGCGAGGTCGGCGGCGTGCGCGGCGAGCTTGTAGGTGATGATGCCGACCTTGACGTCGTCCTTGTCGGGCAGGCCGAGGTGTTCCTTTGGCGTGACGTAGCAAAGCATGGCGGTGCCGAACCAGCCGATCATCGCAGCGCCAATGCC
>CAJAHZ010000132.1 GCA_903939665.1 uncultured Pseudomonadota bacterium
CTGCCTGCACCAGGAAACAAAACGGAGCGGCAAGCCTTTTCTTGCACTTAACTGTGCCGCCATCTCACCCAATCTTGTCGAGCCCACGCTTTTTGGCTACGCAAAGGGTTCATTTACCGGCGCCGCGACATCAAAGTCCGGCTATTTTGAGGACGCTGCCGACGGCACGCTATTTCTCGACGAGATCGGAGAACTGCCGCTCGAGCTACAGGCAAAACTGCTCCGCGTGCTGGAAAACGGCGAATATCAACGGGTTGGTGAAACACAGAAACGCATCAGTCAGGCCCGCATTGTCGCCGCCACCAATCGCGATTTACGCAAGGAGATCCGCAGCGGGAACTTTCGCGCGGACCTCTACCACCGACTGTCGGTATTTTCGATCAGCGTACCGCCCCTGCGTGAGATGGAAGACGACAAACTGCTTCTCCTCGACCATTTTCGCCAACTGTATGCCGAGCAAACCCAGCAAGTGCCTTTCTCCCTTTCCGACGATGCGCGCGCCTTGTGGATACGCTACACGTTCCCCGGGAACGTTCGCGAGCTGCGCAACGTTACCATTCGCCTGACGGCAAAATACCCGGGGCAAACCGTATCAAGCACGACACTTGAGCCCGAGTTTGATTTGCAGGACGAACCGACCGCACCGTTGGCTCATCGCCAACCCACGGGAGCGAACAGCGAAAGCATCGTCGACTCGGCGGTCCATCGGCTGCAACTGCAGGAGCCCTTCAACCTCGACCTGATGCTCGGGGAAACCGAGCGCGGCTATATCGATGCCGCGCTGAAACTGGCGCACGGCAATGTAAGCCAGGCTGCACGCCTGCTAGGCATCAACCGGACAACGCTGTATAACCGCATGGAATCCTTTGCCAAGGAGCAGTGATGTATCTCGAACATTTCGGATTGCGTGAGTCACCATTCCGCATCACACCGCATACCGAATTCTTTTTTGCCGGCGCCAATCGGGGCGCCACGCTGGAAGCGCTGATCTACGCCATTACGCATGACGAAGGCATCGTCAAGGTCAGCGGCGAAGTAGGCAGCGGCAAAACCATGCTCTGTCGCATGCTGCTGGAAAAACTGCCGGAACAGGTAGAAACGGTCTATCTGGCCAACCCGTCGCTATCGCGTGACGAGATTCTGTTCGCCATTGCCGAGGAGCTGGGTGCACCGCTCCCCGAAGGACGGGTTCATCTTTTGCTGCGGAATCTGCAGGAGCGCCTGCTCGAAATCTACGCCACGGGTCAGCAGGTCGTCGTCCTGATCGACGAAGCCCATGCCATGCCCCCGGAAACGCTTGAAGAAATCCGCCTGCTCTCCAACCTTGAATCCAACCGGCACAAGCTCCTGCAGATTGTGCTCTTCGGCCAGCCTGAACTGGACGAGCGCCTGAGCAACATGGACATGCGTCAACTCAAGGAGCGGATTACCCACAACTTCGCGCTCGAACCACTGCGCCGAAGCGACATATCCGGCTACCTCATGTTCCGTATCCGCGCCGCCGGCTACCACGGCCCCGATCTCTTTACTCCCGGCGCCATTCAATTGATCAGCCATGCCTCCGAGGGATTGACCCGCCGCATCAACATTCTGGCTGACAAAGCCCTGCTCTCGGCGTTTTCCGAAGGCAGCCACCAGATTGACAACAAACAGGTCAAAGCCGCCATCCGCGACGCCCAGTTCAAGCCGATGCACGACGGCAACGTCAAACCCTGGGCATGGATCGGCGCCGCCGCAGCCATCGCAGCAATAGCCGGCACCGCCTATCTGGCCGGCAGCTACAACTCGACAAAGGCGTCGAACACACAAACCGCCCCTGCTTCGACGAACGCACCTGCCGCAGCCCCCATTGCCGAAGCGACCCCGCCCCCCGTGCCCACGACGACTGCAGACACGCCGACTGCACCGCCAGCCACAATCGCAATGCCCTCCTCGCCAACACTAGCGGCTTCCTCCGTCGAAGCACGCGCTGCAGAAACCCCGACCTCCTTGGCGGACCGCATTGCCGCAACCGACGAATGGCTCAAGAACACGCCCGACTCCCATTCCTTCATCCAGTTGCTTAACACGGACGCCAGCAACCAGCACAAGGTTGAGGTTTTTGTCGAAAACACGACAAAACTGCTCGACCCCCAGCAGCTTCGGGTTTATCGTTCAAACTTGAGCGGTCGCGACAAACTCGGCGTAATCTATGGCGATTACCCCTCTCGGGAAGCCGCAAACGCTGCGCTGGCAAAGCTCCCGGAAGCAATTCGCACGAACCGGGCCTATATCCGGGCAACGAGCAAACTGCGCTGACACGGGCAGAGAAAACAAAACAAAGGCACTTAACTCAATAGAAATCATGGGGTTGCGAAAGCTTTTTAACGTGGTATCATTAAACTGACATTTCACCGAGTCGAGTCCGAGCATGCCGTTGCGAATCCTCTGCGCCACACTGACCGCACTCCTCCTCGCCGCCTGCGCATCGCCGACGATCAGTCCGCCTTCTACCGGACATTTGGGCGCCGAAAGCATCCCCGCGACATCGGGAACGATCCCGCAAACTGTCCGGCAATCGGTCTCGCTGCCCAAGCCCAAGGTCGCCAGCAAGGCCGAGACCTACAGCGTGGTGGTCAACAACGTCAAAGTCCACGACCTGCTCTTCGCCCTCGCCCGCGATGCCAAGCTCAACGTAGACATTCACCCTGGCATCAACGGCTACGTCACACTCAATGCCATTGACCAGACCTTGCCGCAACTGCTCAGCCGAATTTCAAAGCAGGTGGACATGCGCTTTGAACTTGACGGCCCAAATCTCGCGGTCATGCCCGATACGCCATATTTGCGCAACTACAAGATTGACTACGTCAACATGACCCGGGACACCTCGGGGACGGTTTCGGTGACCACGCAAATCGCTACCGCGGGCGGTACCGGCACGGTGGGCGGCGCATCAAGCGGTGGTGGCGGCAACAACTCGGCGACAAAAATCTCCAACGAATCAAAAAACCATTTCTGGGACACCCTGATCCAGAACATCAAAGACATTCTGAAAGAAACCGACAAGGAAATTGTCACTTCCCGACGCAGTTCAAGCGCTCAGGATCAAGCCAACCGGCAGGGAAATACCGCAGCGACCGCCAGTGGCACCGGCGCTGTTGCAGGGGCCGGTGGCCAGGCCGGCGCGGCGGCAGCGGGAAGTGGCAACCAGGCAGCGCAATCCCAGTTCGGCGCGCAGCAACAAGCGCAATCGGAACGGGATTTCAAGGACTATCAAACCGTTCTCGCGGCGTCGGTCATTGCGCACCCCGAAACCGGCGTACTGTCGATTCGCGCCACCGCGCGCCAGCACGAAAAACTTCAGGAATTTCTCGACAAGGTAATGGGCAGCGCCCGACGTCAAGTGATGATTGAAGCAACCATCGCCGAAGTCCAACTCAGCAGCGGCTACCAGCAGGGTATCGACTGGAACCTGGCAAAATTTGGCGCAGCCGGTTTTACGCTGATCCAGAAGGCGGCCGGCACCATCGTCGCTCCTGCAGCGAGCCTGCTGTCACTCGGTTACACCAACTCTCCGGGCAACATGACAGCAACGGTGAAACTATTGGAGACCTTTGGCAACGTCAAGGTACTGTCCAGCCCCAAGATCAGCGTGCTCAACAACCAGACAGCGGTTCTCAAGGTCGTCGACAACAGCGTTTACTTCACGATCAAGGCTGACACCACACAAAACCAGACAACAACAGTCACCACTTACACGACGACGCTCAATCAAGTGCCAGTCGGCTTCGTAATGAACGTCACACCGCAGATTAGCGATACCGACACGGTCTTGCTCAACATCCGACCGAGCATATCGAGAATCATTGGCACCGTCCCTGACCCCAACCCCGCGCTGAAGAAGAGTGCCACGAACGGTTTTAGTGAAGACATAGTCAGCGCAATTCCGGTCATTCGGTCACGCGAAATGGAATCGGTGATCAGCGTTGAAAACGGCAATATTGCGGTCATGGGCGGCCTGATGGAAGACATGTTGACCAACACAGACAACGCCATCCCCGGCATTTCGCGCATCCCCAGCCTCGGGCAACTATTCACGCACCGCGACGACAAAGTAACAAAAACCGAACTGGTCATTTTCCTGCGCCCGGTCGTCATCAAGGACGCCAGCATCGAAGGCGATTACAGCAGCTACAAGAAGTCGCTGCCCAACGAAAATTTCTTTACGAGCATCCCTGACCCACAAAAGCGGAGCAAAGAATTCGGCACCGGAGCCTCCCAATGAGCCTGCTCATGGACGCGCTCAAGAAGGCCGAGGAAGCCAAGCGCCAAGCCGGTGAAGGCTACGCCTCCGGCACGACGCCGGCTGCTCCGACAGAGTTGACGCTGCAACCGGTTACTCCGGCAAGCGCACCACCCGGCCCGGCACTGCCAAACCTCTCGCAACAGCATCTGGATTCTGTCGACGCTGATCTGGCCAGCGTATCGACATCGGCGCCGCCCAAAAAACGCCAGGCTGCCCCAGCGCAAAAGCCCGCTGGGATCAGTGCAGCAAATCCAGAAGAAGTCGAGCGCAGCGCGGCACGGAATGTTTTCGCCGCCAAACAGCCACCAAAGTCCCGTGCTCCGCTTTGGTTATTCCTCGGACTCATCGGCGTTGCTGCGGTCGGCATCGGCGGCTATTTCTGGTGGCAATTGCAATCGATGCCCGGCACCTCCCTCGCCAGGCCGCCGACGCCAGTGCCATCAAACACCAATTCGCCAGCAGCGCAAAGCCCAACGCAAGCCGCCATACCCTTGGCCGAGGCGCGAAGACTAGAGCCAGCGCAGCTACCCCCGCTTTCCGAACCTGCAAAGCTCCAGACAACAGAACCCTCGCCACTGCCCGAAAGACACGAGCGGGCGAGCGCTCCGGCAGCCGCGCCTCCCGCCGAACCAGACAGCCCGATCCGCTTGAGCAGCAGCCGCCCGAAGCAGAACCCCACGCTCAGCCGCGCCTATGAAGCCCTGCAGGCCGACAGGCTGAACGACGCCCGGCGCGATTACGAACAGGTACTGCGCAGCGATGCAAAGAATACCGACGCGCTGCTCGGGCTGGCCACAATCGCGGTGCGGCAGGGGCAGGCCGACAACGCAACTGAACTTTACCTGCGCGTTCTTGAGGCCGATCCGAAAGACGTCAATGCCAAGGCCGGGCTGATCAACCTCAAGGGACAAAGTGACCCGGCGCTTGCCGAAAGCCGTCTGAAGACGCTGCTGGCGAGCCAGCCGGATTCAGCCGCGCTCAATTTCGCGCTCGGCAACCTGCTCGCCAGCCAAACCCGCTGGAGTGATGCGCAACAAGCTTACTTCCGCGCGCACACTGCCGAGCCGGAGAACGCCGACTACCTGTTCAACCTTGCCGTCAGCCTCGACCATCTGCACCAGAACAAGTTGGCCGCGCAGCACTACCAGTCAGCGCTGAACGCTGCGGAAACATACAGCGCCGCCTTCGACAGGAATCAGGTCAGAAACCGCCTCCTTGAACTGCGGCCGTGATTCTGGCACGCTGTCTTAGTCTTCTTTTGCGTTCGCTCAAAACCGACCGATGAACGCCCCCGCCCCACACCACCGGCCACTCGGCCAGATACTGATCGCCAAGGGAATCCTTAGCGAGGATCAGTTGCGCATCGCTCTGCTTGAGCAGATGAAATCGAATCAGCCGGTGGGCAAACTGCTGGTATCGCTCGGTTTTGTTTCCGAAGCCACGCTGCGCGACGCGCTGTCCGAGAGCCTTGGCAAGCAGAGCGTCGACCTGTCGCACGCCATTATTGACCCCTCGGCGCTGAAAATGGTGCCGCGCGATCTCGCCAAGCGTCACCATCTGCTGCCGCTGGATTACGACATAGAGAACCGGCGCCTGACGGTGGCGCTGAGTGACATCAATGACATTGTTGCGCTCGACAAAGTGCGCTCCCTGGCCGATGACGAAATCGAGATCGACACGCTGCTCGCCGGCGAAACCGAAATCGACCGGGCGATTGACCAGTATTACGGCTACGAGCTATCAATCGACGGTATCCTGCACGAAATTGAAACCGGCGAAATCGATTTTCGCGGCCTGCAGTCATCGGCAGATGAGTACAGCCAACCGGTTGTCCGCCTGATCGACTCGATCCTCACCGACGCCGTCAAGCGCGACTCGTCGGACATCCACTTCGAACCGGAGGCCAGCTTCCTGCGCATCCGCTATCGCATCGACGGCATGCTGCGGCAGATTCGCTCGCTGCACAAATCCTACTGGCCGGCGATGGCTGTTCGCATCAAGGTACTTTCCGGCATGAACATTGCCGAAACACGCGCCCCGCAAGATGGCCGCATCTCGCTCAACATGCGCGGTCGGCAGATCGATTTTCGCGTCTCGGTACAGCCAACGATCCACGGCGAAAATATCGTTCTGCGCATTCTCGACCGGCAAAAGGGTATCGTCCCGCTCGAAGGACTGGGCCTTGCCGACGAACAACTCAACCAGCTCAAACTGATGATTGCGCGCCCCGAGGGCATCATTCTCGTCACCGGCCCGACCGGTAGCGGCAAAACGACCACGCTCTACTCGGTGCTCAACCACATCAACTCCGAGGGCGTGAATATCATGACCCTCGAAGACCCGGTTGAATACCCGATGGCGCTGGTGCGCCAGACATCGGTGGCTGAAGCCGCCAAGCTCGACTTCGCCAACGGCATCCGCTCGATGATGCGCCAGGACCCGGACGTCATTCTGGTCGGCGAAGTACGCGACGCCGACACTGCCGAAATGGCGCTGCGCGCCGCAATGACCGGCCACCAGGTTTATACGACACTGCACACCAACTCGGCGATCGGCGCCATTCCGCGCCTGCTCGACATCGGCGTGCTGGCCGACATCATGGCCGGCAACATCATCGGCATCATCGCCCAGCGACTGGTTCGCAAGCTCTGCCTGCACTGCAAGACGCCCTACCAGGCCGAGGCACACGAGGCGCGGCTGCTCGGCGGCCCGGCCAACGGTCCACGCGCCGTCATCTACCGTCCCTGCGGCTGCGAGCGCTGCGACTTTCAAGGTTACCGCGGTCGCCTGGCAATCATGGAGTTGCTGCGCATCAACGGCGACATGGACGAACTGATCGCCCGTCGCAGCACCATGCGGGAGATGCGTCAGCTGGCAGTCCAGCAGGGCTTCTGCAGCCTCGCCGATGACGGCTTGCGGCGCGTACTCGACGGCTCCACCTCGATCGAGGAACTTGGCCGCGTCGTCGACCTGACCGACCGGATGTAGCGCCTATGCCGCTCTACACCTACAAGGCCGTCAATCTGGACGGACGCATGGTTCTTGGCCGGATCGACGCACTCAACGTCGTCGATCTGGAAATGCGTTTGCGGCGCATGGAACTGGACCTCGTCAACGGAGAACCGGTCAGCAACCGCGCACTGTTCGCCTCCGGCGGTGTGCCGCGTCGCGAAATCATCCACTTCTGCTTCCACCTCGAACAGCTTGCCCGCGCTGGCGTGCCGATTCTGGAGGGCCTATCCGACCTGCGCGACAGCCTTGAACATCCACGCTTTCGCGAAGTGGTTGCCAGCCTGATCGAATCGATTGAGGGCGGCCAAACGCTGTCGCAAGCCATGGAAGGCCAGAGCAAGGTATTCAACAAGGTTTTTGTCAGCCTGATCCGTGCCGGCGAAGCCACCGGCAACCTGCCGGTTGTTCTCAACAGCCTGAGCGAATCGCTGAAATGGGAAGACGAACTCGCCTCGCAAACCAAGAAGATCATCATGTATCCGGCCTTCGTTGGCTCGATCGTGCTGGCCGCCACCTTCTTTCTGATGGTCTACATGGTTCCGCAACTCAAGCAATTCGTTAAAAATATGGGGCAAGTGCTCCCCATGCAGACGCAGGTGCTGTTCTTCGTCTCCGACGCGCTGGTCGCCTACTGGTACGTCGTCCTGCTGCTGCCCACTCTTCTTGTTGGCGGGCTGTACCTTCTGCTCCAAACCAACCCGCTGGCGCGCGTCCGTTTTGACGGGATCAAACTGAAACTGCCGCTGGTCGGCGACATTCTGCGCAAGATCATCCTCTCGCGCTTTGCCAACACCTTTGCGCTGCTTTACGCCTCGGGCATCCCGATTCTCGACTCAATCCGCACGACCAAGGATGTGGTCGGCAACCTGGTTGTCAGGCAGGGGCTGGAGCGAGTCGAGCAACTGATCGGCGAAGGACAGAATGTCACCGCGGCGTTTCACAGCATCGGTTTCTTCCCGCCCCTCGTCATCCGCATGTTGCGCGTTGGCGAAAGCACCGGCAGGCTTGATGACGCACTGATGAACGTCAGTTATTTCTATAATCGCGACGTAAAGGAATCGGTCGAAAAAGTTCAACAACTGATCGAGCCAATGCTTACCGTCCTGCTTGGAAGCCTGCTAGGATGGATCATGCTTTCCGTTCTCGGGCCGGTATACGACGTCATCAGCAAAATCAAGACCTGAACAATGAAAACCCGCAGACTGATTTACCTGAGCGCCCATCAAGCAACCGCCCTTCGCTGGCAGGCTGGCGTGCTGGTTGCAGAGGGTTCGTTCGAGGTAACCGAGGCGGGGCATCAGCAGTTCGCCGCCTACTTGGCAGGTCATTCCGGAAGCATCTTCGCGCTGCTCGCCAACGTTGCCGAAGAAGGCTTCCAGATTGAAACCATCCCTTTTCTGCAAGGGGCGGACCGTAAAGCGATCATCGGCCGAAAATTCGGGCAACTATTTTTTAATGCCGAACTCATCGCATCGCTCTCACTTGGCCGGGAAAAATCCAGGCGCAAGGATGAGCGCATCCTGCTTGCCGCCCTCACCAACAACGATTTTTTCGCGCCCTGGCTGAAGGCCATCGAGGACGCGGGCGTTGCCCTCTCCGGCCTCTATTCGCTGCCGCTGCTCGGCCCATCGCTGTTGAGCAAACTCAAGATCAGCGAAGAGCGTTGCCTGCTGCTCACGGTTCAGGATCAAAGCATCCGCCAGAGCTACTTTGAAAAAGGCGAGTTGCATTTCAGCCGCCTCACCCCGCTGCAAAACAGCAGCATCGGCGGCATTGCGCAAACACTCGCCACCGAAGCCATAAAGCTGCAGCAGTACCTTTCGGGTCGACGACTGCTCGCTCGCGGCCAACCGATCACAGCGCATATTCTGGCGCACCCGAACGCGCTGAAAGCCATTGAAACAAGCTGTGTCGACACCGACACCCTGCACTTCAACATTCTCAACATCGAGGACGTTGCGCACAAAGCCGGACTAAAGACGCCACCGCTCGATACACATAGTGAAACGATTTTCCTGCACCAACTGGCAGCCTCAGCACCGCCGACACAGTTCGCCAACGACAAGCAACGCCACCATTATCATCTGTGGCAAATACGCAATGCGCTGTATGCCACCGCAGCACTCGTGTTGTTCGGCGGATTGTTGTTTGCCGGCGACCAGCTTTACCACAGCTATGCTATCGCTCAGCAAACAGACGCGCTCAAATCGCAAAGCGGCATCGCCCGGCAGCGATACGATGACATCGTCAAGACATTTCCGCCGATCCCGACTAACCATGAGACCTTGCGCCGGGTGGTTGATCGTTACGTCGCGCTGGAAGAAAAGAGCGCATCACCCGACAGGCTCTACCACGAAATCAGCCGGGCGCTGCAGGCCGCCGCGCCAGTCGAACTCGAAAGCATTGACTGGAAGGTCGGTGGCGCCACCGCAACCGGAACATCAAACGCCAGCCAGGCGGCAGGTGCTGTTCAGATCGACAATGAAAGCGAAACAGCATTCGTGCGCGGCACGCTGAGACTGGGCCCTAATGCCAACGCGCGGCAGTTGCTGGCGGTCTTCAATCAACTGGTTGATGCACTGAAAGCCAATCCCAAACTGCAGATCAGCATTCTTCAGCAGCCTTTCGATATCGAGTCAGGCAAATCGCTCAAGGGGGGCGATACGACGGTCGAGGACGACAAGCCGCGCAGCTTCAGCATTCAGATCAGCAGGAAGATCGAATCATGATATTCGGCAAAACTGATTTCAGGAGAATTCAGGGGAGCCTGCTGGTTATGGTGCTGGCAATCGCTGTCAGCGCCTCCTCGGTCCTGTTTTCACTGCAACAAACAAAAGCCACAAGACTCGCCAATAGTGCGGCGACCGCTGAACATAAGGAATTCGAAGGCAAACTCCGACAGGTGCGCAACGAAGAAAGCGAAATCAAGGAAAAATCCGCCTTGTTCAGCAACCTCCAGGCACGCGGCGTCATCGGAGAAGAGCAACGTCTTGACTGGGTTGAATTGCTTAAAGACATCCGCGACAAGCGACGCCTGATTGACCTGCAATTCGAAATTTCGCCGCAACGAGCGCTCGACACCGCCCCGGCCAGCACCCTGTCCTTTCATGCCAGCGCCATGAAACTACAGCTCAAATTACTACACGAAGAAGACCTCACACGCCTGCTGGAAGACCTTCGCAGCCAGGCCAAGGCACTGATTCAGGTGAAAAGCTGTAACGTCAGCCGTCTGCCCCGTGCCGTAGCAGACCGCAACGCCAACCCGGCTCAGTTACAGGCCGATTGCCAGATCGACTGGGTGACGATTAGAGAGACGGCTAAAAAATGAGATCGCTGATTGCGCTTTTGCTCGCCACAGCACTCACGCCAACGGCCGGCGCAGAAGAAGCGCTGGGCCGCCTGTTCTTCACCCCGGAGCGCCGGCAAATTCTCGACCGCCAGCGCCTGCTGAACATTCAAGACACAAAACAGGTCAACGAAGACCCGACACTCACCATCAACGGCGTCGTGACACGCAGCAGCGGCAAGCGCACGAGTTGGGTTAACGGCACTGCGCAAAACGAGAACGAGATTGCCGGAGGTGTCGCCATTACGCCGCAGATGCGAGACCCAGGAAAAGTCGTGGTGCAGGCAAGCGACTCACCGGCAGCGAATGCGCGGGTAGGCGAAACCGTGAACCGCAATACCGGCGAATCGCGCGACCTGCTGAACGATGGCCGGATTGTTGTCAAACGCGCAGCAAAAAATAGGCAATGAACTCCCGTTGCCGCACAGGCAGTCGCTCATCGCAACGTGGCGCAGCGCTTCTGATCTTTGCGCTATTGGTAATCCTTGGTCTGCTCGGCGCATTTTTTGGCCAACTCGATTCGACATCACAAACATCTCAGCGCAACAAGATCACCGACGAAGCGCTTGCACAGGCCAAGGAAGCACTGATCGGCTATGCAGCGACATACCGTGACAGGCAACATCCTACCGATGTATTTGGCTACCTGCCTTGCCCGGACATGGATACCAACGGCATTTCAGAAGACGCTGATAATGATGGTTTTGCGGAGAGCACATGCGGCCTAGCCGACACGACCGTCGTCGGTCGCCTACCATGGAAAACGCTCGGTCTTCCCCCGTTGCGCGATGGTGCAGGCGAGTGTTTGTGGTATGCCGTTTCTGGGAGTGCGAAAAACAGCCCGAGCACGTCTGTATTCAATTGGGACACGCTCGGTCAACTAGTCATTCAAGATGCGGGAGGCACGGCGCTAGTCAGCACGGCTGAGCACGACCGTCCGTTGGCCATAGTTTTCTCGCCTGGCTCGGTTCTCGGTTCACAATCTCGCGCTTCAAGCGGTACATCTGAATGCGGCGGCAGCAATGCCGCAGCAGACTATCTTGAAGGGCTTGGCATCCTCGGCACGTCGACGCCTCCAGCCGCCAAAAGCCTCAGCACGATTTTGCTCGCCAACGCAGACAGCATTCGCAATGGCACCAATAACGACAGGGGGCTCGTGATCACCAGCAAGGAAATTTTTGACAGGATCAAGAAAAGAACTGATTTCGGGGGAGACTCCGCGAAGCCAGGGGACATTTACACGCTGCTTTATGACCTGACCAGTTGTCTGAACAGAAAAACGACAGCAACACTGGCAACGCTTTCCTCGGACCCACTTTCGTGGGCCCCATCATCGACCAACAAGGGCATCGACAACATCATTTCACGCTTAGCGGAAGCGAACAACTGTGCCCCCTACAATGATGCGAATACACAACAACGAAAGGTGCTAGACAACTGGAAAGACAATCTGCTCTATGCAACCATGGACCCCTCCGACATAACAAATCCAAGCAAAATGATTTCCGTAAACGAATTCGCGGACTGCAAAGGCGTATTGATATTCTCGGGAGAGCGGACAGGCGCCCAGACCAGAACACCAGCAGAACAGGGCGACAAAGCCAAATATCTTGAGACTTATTTAAGCATTTTCCCGGACTCGCCGTACAACACCATCCCTGCCGCTTCCACTTTCCCAGGAACTGCGCCCTACGAATTCAACCCTTTGAATCCAGCGACTGACATTGCACGCTGCATTAAGGGCCTGCCCGCTGGTAGCACCCAAGTCACATTCACAGATGACTTCGGAACGTTTGTAGCTGCCGGCCCCCTCAGCAGCGCTGCGGTCACTCCGAACGCCACCAACCAGACCGTTACCATCACCGACGCCTCGGGTACAGGTAACGGCTGTTTCTGGTCCCCGATTGCTGTACCCCTTGCTGGAAAAGCGCTCCGTGCCTATTACGAATTTCAATTTTCCTACCCCGACAAATTTTCGCTGGGTGACCTAACCACCACGGACCGCGGCAACGGCTTCACCTTTCAGATGGTGCGCAGCGACGTTGGTGCTCCATCCTCAACGACATGCGGCACCGAAAGCGCGATGGGAGCGCTCGGCTCGGCCGACATATGGGGCAGTTTTTCCTTCATCATCGAGACGGACGTCCACAAAGACACCGCCAGATCTGACCCGACCGAGAACCACACCGCAATTATGACCAATGGCAGTCTCACTCATGCTGCCGGAACAATAACAACTACGTGTGATGGAACTGCTAGTGGTTGTCGTCACAGCCCTGCCAACAAATTCGAAGAGTCTCCCGTACCGGCGGCTCATAATCAACGCATCGAAATCCACACGGGCTGTAATTCCACCTGCACCAACTGCGACCCGACCAATCACGTTTCGCCAAATACTTATGCAAGAATTACGGCCTGGGTTGATTGCACCGACTGCAACGATGTTGCGCGCGATCTGAATCGAACGACAAAGCCCCCGATGATTCAACGCTGCACGATTCTCAACACGGAAATGAATTTGATTTATTTCGGATTCACCGGTGGCTTCCTCCCTGGCGCTACCGCCGGCGAAGCCCCTGCCCAAAGCGTGACAATCAAAAACTTGTATCTACGAAGCGACTGACTCGAACACAATCAATAATAATTACATAGGAAAAAGCACATGCGAATCGCCGCGCTCGCACAAGATCTAACCGTGGTCACGGACAATATTGATGAGTTCGAGAGGATCAACGGTCTACCGATTGAAAACCGGGTCAATCAGCAACGATGAGACAAAAATACGTACGCTTGGGATTACCCAGAATCGATGGCGGCTTCACGCTGGTCGAACTAACCATCGTTCTGGTGATCATTGCGCTGCTTGTTGGCGGCATGGTGGTGTCGCTGGGTACTCAGGTAGAGCAGCAGAGAAGCAAAGAGACGCAAAAGATTCTTGAAGCCACTAGGGATGCTTTGATCGGTTACGCAGCGGCAAATGGGCGCCTACCTTGCCCGGCGTCTGCAAGCTCCAACGGCGTCGAAAGCTTTTGCACAAATACATCAGGTGCCTGTGGAAGCAC
>CAJAHZ010000133.1 GCA_903939665.1 uncultured Pseudomonadota bacterium
TAGGGCAGCTTGTTCAAGCTATGTTCGCGTATTTTATAGGTAATTTTCTCGTTGCGCAAATCACACTCAACACGCAGACCTGCCTGACGTAGTGTTTTTGCAACAGAATCGGCGTATTCGGACTGCTTTTCCGAGATATTCAGCACCACGATTTGCACGGGCGACAGCCACAAAGGCATCGCACCAGTGCAGTTCTCGATCAGCATCCCGATAAAGCGCTCAAGAGAACCCAGAATTGCGCGATGCAGCATCACCGGCGTATGCCGTGAATTATCATCGCCGACAAATTCGGCACCCAGGCGCTGCGGCATAGAGAAGTCGACCTGCACCGTGCCGCACTGCCACGAACGACCGATGGCGTCCTTGATATGGAATTCGATTTTCGGACCGTAAAAAGCACCCTCGCCCGGCAACTCATCCCACGCCAGCCCCGACGCCTTGAGCGCCTCACGCAGTGCCAGTTCGGCCTTGTCCCACACCTCATCCGACCCAACGCGTTTTTCAGGGCGCAAGGCCAGCTTAACCGTAACGTCATTGAAACCGAAATCGGCATAAACCTTGCGCACGAGTTCGTTAAAAGCGGTCACTTCGGACTGGATCTGATCTTCGGTGCAAAAAATATGGCCATCGTCCTGCGTGAAGCCGCGCACGCGCATGATGCCGTGCAAGGCACCCGACGGCTCGTTGCGATGACAGGAACCGAATTCGCCGTAACGCAAGGGTAGATCGCGGTAACTGCGCAACCCGGTGTTAAAAATCTGGATATGCCCCGGACAGTTCATCGGCTTGATCGCGTATTCGCGCTTTTCCGACTCCGTGGTGAACATGTTGTCCTTGAAGTTCTCCCAGTGCCCGGATTTCTCCCACAGGCTACGGTCAAGAATCTGCGGGCACTTTACTTCCTGATAGCCGTTGTCGCGATAGACGTTGCGCATGTACTGCTCGATTTCCTGCCACATCGCCCAGCCCTTGGGGTGCCAGAAAATCATGCCGGGCGCTTCTTCCTGCAGATGAAACAAATCAAGCTGGCGACCGAGCTTGCGATGGTCGCGCTTCTCGGCCTCTTCCAGCATATGCAGATAGGCGTCCTGATCTTCCTTCTTGACCCAGGCAGTGCCATAAATACGCTGTAGCTGCGCATTGCGATGATCACCACGCCAGTAGGCACCGGCGACCTTCATCAGCTTGAAAACCTTGAGTTTGGCTGTTGATGGCACGTGCGGACCACGGCACAGATCGATGAAATCACCCTCGCGGTAGAGCGAAACGTCCTCGCCAGCCGGAATGGCACCGATCAACTCGGCCTTGTAGTGCTCGCCGATCGACTTGAAGAAGGCAATCGCATCGTCACGCTTCCATACTTCGCGGGCGATCGGAATATCACGCTTGGCCAGTTCCCCCATGCGCTTCTCGATCGCCACCAGATCCTCGGGCGTAAACGGGCGCTGGCAGGCAAAGTCGTAGTAGAAGCCATTTTCAATGGCCGGCCCGATCGTCACCTGTGCATCAGGGAACAGCTCCTTGACGGCATAAGCGAGCAAATGCGCGGTGGAGTGGCGAATGATATCGACACCCTCCGGGTCTTTTTCCGTAACGATCCCGAGCTGAACATCGGCCTCAATGAGGAAAGAGCTATCGACCAGACGGCCATCGACCTTGCCCGCCAGCGCAGCACGCGCCAGGCCGGCGCCAATGCTTTGAGCGACCTCGGCAACCGTGACTGGCTGCGCGAATTCCCGTTGAGAACCATCAGGTAGCGTAATGACCGGCATTTTTCGATCCCGAAAAGCAAAAAAAAGCCAGAGGCTCGCTCTGGCTTTTTATGTTTGGTAGGCGCGATTGGACTCGAACCAACGACCCCCACCATGTCAAGGTGGTGCTCTAACCAGCTGAGCTACGCGCCTTCATCGTCGCTTGAGCTAGCGTGCGACTTCGAAGAAGGCCGCA
>CAJAHZ010000134.1 GCA_903939665.1 uncultured Pseudomonadota bacterium
ATTGGCAGGGTGAAATTCCCGAGTCCGCAAAACATGTCGGCGATCCTTTCGCCTGGCTGCGGGTCCAGAAGATTCATGGCACGGCGCACGAGCACGCGATTGATGGCGGGATTAACCTGCGTAAACTCGGTGGGCGAGAAAAAATGCTCAATATCGAACTCTGGCAGGCTGTACGACAGGGCCGGCCCATCAAGCGGGTAAAAGCGATAAGCCGTCGCAGGCCCCTTCGGCTGCAGATAAAAAACCACGCGATGCTGATCGGCAAACTTCCTCAACAAGGCCTCATCCGCAGCACTCAGCGCTGCCATGATGCGCAGGACCAACACAGTAATCTGATCACCGATGGCGACCTCGATCTGCGGCATCTGATCGCAAATCGATAGCCGGCCAATCAACCCGCGCAATGGCACCAGCAGCGCCGAAAGATGGGGCGGAAGGATTGCGCACTGACGCATATCGGCGATGCAGCTGCTTCTTTTTTCGTGAAAGCCGACCAGCACCCCGCCTTTTTTTGGTACCAGCTTTGCCGACAGGCGCGCGCGATGACGGTAAGCCCAAGGTGCCCCGTAAATCGGCGGATATAGCTGCTCTGGCTTGAGGCGTCCCAGATGCCAGAGATTGTCTTCCAGCACACGCTGTTTAACGGCGACCTGAGCCGCCGAATCGAGGTGCTGCATGCTGCACCCCCCACACACACCAAAATGGGGGCAACGCGGCGTCACACGATCACCCGAGGCCTTTTCGACACGGACCGTCCGCGCCAACTCATAAGTGGGTTTCCTGCGATAGCTGGCGTACTCGACGCACTCACCCGGCAGTGCACCTTCGACAAAGATGGTTTTTCCGTCGAGCCGGGCGATGCCCCGTCCTTCGTGATCAAGCGATTCGATGATTCCAGTCGGCATGTTTTTGCCCTTGCAGAAAAGTCGCGCCATTGTAGTCTTCAACCGATTTTTTTCAACAAGGCGGCCTTTCGACACTTGCGAAGACTGGCGGCAACTTGCTATCTTGCAAACAACTCAACGATCAACGACATCATGCCTAGCAAGCTGATTACCACCTGGAACGAATACGAAGGCGCGGTAAAGGAAATTCTCGAACGGGCTGCACACACGCTGCTCATCTTCGATGAAAACCTTTCGACGCTGAAGCTTGATCGCCCAGATCGGATTGCGGCGCTCCGTCAGTTTCTCGGCGCCAGCCCAAAAAACCTGCTCCAGATTGCCGTACAAGATGCCGATTACCTGCGGCTTCACAGTCCGCGGCTGATGGAACTGCTGGCCGCGTATTCGCACAACCTGCAGATTCTCGAATGCCCACCCCATCTGGCGACGTTGAGCGACTCGCTAATCCTGGCCGATGGACAGCATGGCCTTGTGCGTTTCCACAAGACCCAGGCGCGGGCCAAAGTAATTTTTGACGACATCGGGGAATGCGCGCCTTACCTGCATCGGCATGAGCAGATTCTTGAAGAAGGCGGGACACCGGTTAGCGGAAGAGCACTCGGCCTGTAACATGCTTTTAGAATGTCGCACAGCAGCAAAATACTGGTCAGCCTGCATAATTACTGCTAAAATCGTCCGTTGATCGACGTGCACGCCGGTCACCAAAAGAATTTTTGGCTGCTTCTATTTAAAATCTTATCGATAAGGGAATACCAAATGAAGAACTCGCTCCTCGTTGCTGCTCTGATCGCCCTCGCCGTTTCCGCTTGTGGTGGCAAGAAAGAAGAAGCCAAGCCAGCCGCTGCTCCAGTCGCTGCCCCGGCTGCTGCCGCTCCTGCTGAGGCTGCCAAGCCTGCTGAAGCTGCTGCTCCTGCTGCTGCCCCGGCCGCTGCTCCGGCTGAAGCTGCCAAGCCTGCTGAAGCTGCTGCTCCGGCTGCTGCTCCGGCTGCTGCTCCGGCTGCTGCTCCGGCCAAGTAATTCGCTTTTAGCGATTACGAAAAACCGGCCTGCGGGCCGGTTTTTTTTCGTCATTTTTTCGTGTTAGCCGATAGTCAAAGGGGAAAGAAATCAAGCGCACTTAAGAAACTTGGCGCCAAGCAAAACCGTCTTCCTGGCACGCCACGCCAATCCAGTCGTCAGAACAATTCAATACCGTCGCCAGAGCAGCAACCGCAAGTTCGCGCCGGTTATTCTGCTGGCTCAGATGCGCCGCAACAAGATGTTGCAACCGGCTCGTATCAATCTGCCGCAACAGAGACGCCGCCGCATCATTGTCGAGATGTCCGAGAGGCCCCGATATGCGCCGTTTGAGCATCGCCGGATAATCAGACGCCGCAAGCAATGCGCTGTCGTGATTACACTCAAGCACCAGCGCATCGCAAAAACGCAGCACATCCACAATATGGGGGGTAATCGAACCGGTGTCGGTCAGCACGCCGAGGCGGTGCGCGCCGTCGGAGAAGGCGTACTGGACAGGCTCGCGTGCATCGTGAGGAACCGGGAAAGGCTGAATTTGGAGATCGCCAATACTAAAAGCAGTATGACTGTCGATCAGTTGGCATTCAGGCAAAGGTAACTTGCCGCGCGGCGCGGCCGCATGGGTTCCGTGCGTAAGAAAAACGGGGATTCCATAGCGGCGCGCAAACCTGAAAACACCGGCAATGTGATCGCTATGTTCGTGAGTCACCAGAACACAAGAAAGTGATTCTGGAGCAACGCCAAGCTGAGCAAGCTTCTCCGCCGTCGTCCGTGCCGCAAAACCGCAATCCAGCAGAACACGAGTATCACCGGTTTCGACAACCAGAGAATTACCCCGGCTGCCGCTGCCAAGCGATGCAAAACGCATTATTTCAACTGGTCGTAGAGCAGCCCGAGGATTTTTTTCGACGTATCCGATTGATCAGCGCCACCCTCACGAGACAACACCTGCACCGTTGACGCACTCCCCACGTCCTTGACGAAGATACGATACTGTATCTGCGCATTCGCGCTGGGGGCAGTTTTCCAGAAAGCCAGTTTCGAAAGGACGCTTTCTTCCTTCTTCTGCCCATCGCTTTCGGGATCGACATAACGAACGAAATACAAGCCGTTGGAACGATCACGATCAACGACTGTGAAACCAACGCGGTCAAGGGCAAGACCGACGCGGCGCCAGGCGCGGTCGAATTTTTCCTGCATCTCCAGACTGCCGACGCCATCTGCGCCCCGTGCCAGCTTGGCTCGTTCCACCGGCTTTTCCTGAGATCCAGCAACAGCTGCTGCAGCACGTTTCTCATCGCTACCAAAGCGCACCATCAGGCGGCGCAGCATCTCGGCTTCGAGCTCAGGATCGGCTGGCCGTGGCTGCCAGCGCGTCTGATCCTTGCCCTCGGAAATAAAAGTCTCGTACATCCCGCGGTGGCTAATGAAGATATCGGTGGTGCCAGGCTCCGAACCGGGCTCCAGACGCGTACGGAATTTGTCGCGTTCAGCCGTCGAATATAGCGAATCAAGTACTTTGCCCAACAAACTGCGGATCATGTCCTGGCCAATTTTTGCGCGGTTCTCCGCCCAGTCGGTTTCCATCACCCCGGCCTCCGGCACTTCGCTATTAATCAGGAAACCCGTCTCCTGCCAGAAGTCCTTGACCGTACCCCAAACCTTGTCTGGCGAACCGGCGACCACCAGCCAGCGCTGGTTTCCCGAGCGCTCCATGCGGGTCTTGTCGACGTCCGGCAAGATATCGCTCTGCTGCTGTGATTTGTTCTGCGGAGAACGCTCTGCACTGTAAGCCGAAAAGCTTGCTCGCCCCTTGCCAGCGGTATCCGGAACGGCAAAACGATCGTCGCGTGATGGCGAGGTGAGATCCGGCGGAATCTCCAGCGATGGTGCCTTGCCTGCCGACTTATAGTCGATTTTCTTGGATTCAATCAGCGAACCGCTACAAGCCGCTAGCGAAACAACCAGTAAAACAGACAGCAGACGCGAAACAACAAATCTCATTGGGTATTCCTGATATTAAGCCGACAGTCCGGCCTGACGCATAGCCACGCGAACTCGCTCGTGGCAGTCCGGCGATAGCGGAGTCAGCGGCAAGCGCATGCCACTCTTGATCAAGCCAAGTTCCTGGCAAGCCCACTTGACGGGAATCGGATTCGCCTCGCAAAACAATTGGCGATGCAAAGCAAGCAGACGGACGTTCAGCTCGCGCGCCTTGGGCAGTTCACCTGCCAGGGCCGCCGCGCACATTTCGTGCATCAGGCGCGGCGCGACGTTAGCCACTACCGAAATATCGCCCTTGGCGCCAAGCAGCATCAAGGCGCAGGCGCTGGCGTCATCACCGCTATAAACGGCGAAGTTTTCCGGCGCGCGGACGATGAGATCGGTACCGCGCTCAATACTACCGGTGGCGTCCTTGATGCCAACGATGTTCGAAATCTCGGCCAGGCGCAGCGTCGTATCATTGCTCATATCGGCAACGGTACGGCCCGGCACATTGTAAAGAATGACGGGAATATCGACTGCTTCGGCAATCGCCTTGAAGTGGCGATAAAGCCCTTCCTGCGTCGGCTTGTTGTAATAAGGCACGACGGAGAGCGCCGCATTGGCACCGGCCTGCTTGGCGTAATGCGTCAGTTCAATGGCTTCAGCCGTCGAATTGGCCCCCGTCCCGGCGATCACTGGCAGGCGGCCAGCCGCCTGATCAACGGTAACGCGGATCAGTTCGCAATGCTCTTCAACGTTAACCGTCGGCGACTCGCCGGTCGTGCCAACGACAACGATGGCATCGGTGCCTTCCCGCACATGAAAGTCCACAAGACGGCGCAAGCCATCGAGGTCAAGACTTCCATCCTCGTGCATCGGGGTGACAATTGCTACGATCGATCCAGTAATCATATTCATGGGAGTACGCCAGTAGATTAGCTGCGGGATTTTAACTGAAGGCGGGGCACATGCCTATCAAAACCGCCGCAGCAGCAAGCGGCGCCCAGCAGCATTTTTCGGCAACCGGGATCAGATATCGGCCAGCACCCGGATGTGAGCCGCAACGCTACGCGCCAGGGCAGAAAGCGAATAGCCGCCTTCCAGCATCGACACAATGCGCCCTTTGGCGCACTCGTTAGCCACCTCTTTAAGCTGCTGAGTGACCCAGGCATAGTCTTTTTCGAACAGCCTCATGTTGCCCATATCGTCTTCGTAATGCGCGTCGAAGCCCGCCGAGATGAAAATCATTTCCGGTTTGAATTCGCGCAACCTCGGCAACCAGGCTTCGCTCACCGCCGCCCGGAACTCGTCGCCACCTGACCCGCCGGCAAGCGGGACATTAAGCATGTTGGACGCCTGATTTTCTGCGCCGCTATAAGGGTAAAAAGGGTGCTGAAAAATACTGACCATCAACACCTGATCATTGCCCTTGAAGCAGTCTTCGGTCCCGTTGCCGTGATGCACGTCGAAATCGATAATCGCTACCCGCGAAAGCTTATGCGCGGCCAACGCGTGTGCCGCAGCGACGGCAATGTTGTTGAAGAAACAGAAACCCATTGCATTGGCGCGTTCCGCATGATGCCCAGGCGGACGTACCGCACAGAAGGCATTCTCTACCTCCCCCGCCATCACCAGATCGACAGCCAGAACGCCAGCGCCGGATGAGCGCAAAGCGGCATGCCATGTATGCGGACACATCGCCGTGTCCGGATCAAGGTGGACAATACCCAACTCCGGCGAACTGCGCTTCAAGCGCTCCAGATGCGAAGCCGGGTGCACCCGCATCAACTGCTCGAAGCTCGCCAGCGGCGCGTCGTGATAAACAAAATACGGATCCAGACCCTGCGCGATCATGTGGTCACTGATCGCGCTCAGGCGCGACGGACACTCCGGATGAAACGAACCCATATCGTGCAGATGGCAATCGCGATGGGTGATAAATGCAGTGCTGGTCACTCTTGCCTCTCTACCGTGCCGGGAACGGCTACTAGCGCTAAAATTGACGTGAAAATCAGCTTATCTACTTATACTTCATTATCCGCTCATTCGCGCCCTTCCGACAAGCCATGCCGACAAACGCCCCCTCTCCGATCGCCGATGTTCTGGCTGCAGCCAATCAGGTCGTTCTCGGCAAGGACGTCCAGATACGTCTCGCGCTGTCGTGCCTTCTGGCCCGCGGCCACTTGCTCATCGAAGACTTGCCCGGCGTCGGCAAAACAACGCTGGCGCATACGCTTGCCCGCCTGCTTGGACTTCAGTTCTCGCGCATCCAGTTTACCAGCGACATGCTGCCGGCAGATATTATCGGCGTTTCGATTTTTAACCGGGAGAAAACAGAATTCAAGTTTCTCCCCGGGCCGCTCTTCTCCCAAGTGGTTCTGGCCGATGAGATCAATCGTGCAACACCAAAAACGCAGAGCGCCCTGCTCGAAGCCATGGAGGAAAGACAGGTAACGACCGAAGGCGAAACAAGGCCGCTGCCTGACCCTTTCTTCGTTATCGCAACGCAAAACCCCTCGCACCAGATCGGAACATTCCCGCTGCCCGAGTCGCAGCTTGATCGTTTCCTGCTTCGCATTGAGTTGGGCTACCCGGATCACCATGCTGAGCGGGCGCTGCTTGAGGGGGGGGGTCGACGAGACCAGTTGCCGGCGCTGGCCGCATGCTTCACGCCAGAGCAACTGGCGCCACTGCAGCAGCAAGCCGCAGCGATCCACGTATCGTCGGCGCTGCTCGATTACGTGCAGGCACTGATCGAAGCAACGCGCAGCAGCCAGAATTTCATTCATGGTCTGAGCCCGCGCGCGGCCTTGTCGCTGCTCGCTGCAGCCCGTGCCTGGGCATTTGTCGACGGACGAAAAAACGTTTTGCCGGAAGACGTGCAAGCCGTATTACCCGGTGTCGCCTGCCACCGCCTACGTCTCGCCAGCAGCGGCAACCACGCACGCCTTGAAGACATCACCGCCCTGATTCACGCAACGCCACTCAACTGATGCGCCCGTTACCATGGCTTCTGCAACGACTGTTTCGCATCGGTCGTGCCGAGCAATTACCCATCGTCCTCACGCAGCGCCGCATCTTCATCATTCCGACACGCGCTGGTTTATTGTTTGCCGTTGTTCTGCTCGTGATGCTGATTGGCGCCATCAACTACAACCTGAGTCTCGGTCACGCGCTGGTGTTCCTTCTTGCCGGACTGGGCATCGTCGGGATGGTGCACGCCTTTCGCAACCTGGTTACCCTGCGTTTGACCCCCGGGCGCACCGAGCCGGTATTCGCTGGAGAAATCGCACGCTTTCCCGTGCACCTCGAAAACAGCCGAAAACAGGCGCGGCGTGCGCTCGACTTCAGATTCGGTAAACAAGCCGGCGTGTCGCTCAACATTCCGGCAGAAGGACTGGCAATTGCCGCGATCCCCTTCGCGACCCGCGTTCGCGGTCGCCTTGACCCCGGCCACATCACCCTGTCCACCCGTTACCCCCTTGGCCTGTTCCATGCTTGGAGCTACCCACACCTGCCACTGTTCTGCCTCGTCTACCCCCGTCCGCTCGCCACACCTTTGCCGCCGCCGTCGCCAGCAGCGCATACCGGTCACCAGCGAGGCGATAGCGGCCAGGAGGACTTCACCGGCTTGCGCCTGCGTCAGCCAAGCGACCCAACACGGCATATCGCCTGGAAGGCGGTCGCCCGCGATTTTTCCAACCGCCCGCTCCTGATCAAACAGTTTGCTGGCGGCGCCGCCGAAGAGTTGTGGCTCGACTGGGCGCTGACTTCAGCAGACGGCAACACCGAGACACGCCTCTCAATTCTCGCTGGCTGGGTGCTGGCGGCTGAGGAAATGCAGGCGCTCTACGGACTACGACTGCCCGATCGAGAAATTGACATGGCACAAGGCAACGCGCATCGCGATGCCTGCCTCGAAGCACTGGCGCTCTATGGCGAAGCAAAAGACTGAGCCGCTCGAACATAGCGCGACCCCCTGGCTGCTCGCCGTGGCACTGGCGACCGCCGGCCCGCATGTCGAACACCTGCCACTCTGGATGTCGGTGCTGGTCGGCGGCCTATTCATGTGGCGCGTCTGGCTGTGGTTAGCGCGTGGCCAGTTGCCGCGACGCGTGCCGCTAACGCTGCTGGTGGCAGGCGGCGTCGCCGGGATCGGCTGGCAATTTCACACGCTATTCGGCAGAGACGCCGGTGTCGCCTTGCTGGTTCTCTTCATGGCGCTCAAGCCGATGGAAATGCACAGTCGACGCGATGCGCTGGTGGTCGTTATGCTCGGCTACTTTCTGCTGCTCACCCATTACTTCTACTCGCAAAGTATTCCCACCGGCCTGTGGCTGCTGGCTGCGACAACTCTGCTTACGGCAACACTGATCCGCCTGCACGGCGGCGCCCAGCCAGTAGCCGCCATCGCCCGTTATGCCGGATTGCTGCTGCTGCAGGCCCTGCCCTTCATGCTGATCCTTTACCTGCTTTTTCCGCGTATTTCTGGGCCGCTCTGGGGCTTGCCCCAGGATGCCCATTCCGGACTGTCCGGATTATCCGACAAGATGGCGCCAGGCTCACTGAGCAACCTGATTCAATCGGGCGCCATCGCTTTCCGCGTTCGCTTTGCCAGTGACCTCCCCGAAAAATCCGAGTTGTACTGGCGCGGCCCAACCTTTGATGAATACGACGGACTCACCTGGCGTGCGCGCGAACTGTCGGCTACGGCTGCGCAGACAAAGCCTTCGATCGAAGTCACAGGAAAAAACTACACTTACACAAGCACCCTTGAAGCACACAATCAGCGCTGGTTACTGGCACTCGACGTACCAACTGATCTGCCGACCGACAGCGAACTGGCACCCACACTGGAAGCCCTGGCCAGAGAACCGGTACGCGCCCGGGCACGTTTCACTTTTACCTCAGCCGTGGACTTTCGCGCCAACCGCCTTGAATCCCCTGCCGTGCTGCAACACGCACTGCGCCTGCCAGCGGCGATCAACCCGCGCACCCGGGCGCTGGCAATCGAATGGAAATCGAAATCCCGTTCGCCAGAGGAAATCAAGGACGCTGCGCTGAGCATGTTCCGCAATGAGGCTTTTTTCTACACACTGCGCCCGCCGCTTCTCGGCCAGCACGCAATGGATGACTTCCTATTCACCTCGCGCCGCGGCTTCTGCGAACACTACGCCTCGGCCTTCGTTTTTCTGATGCGGGCTGCCGGCGTCCCGGCGCGCGTCGTAACCGGCTACCAGGGCGGCGAACTAAACCCGGTCGATGGCTTTCTGACCGTTCGCCAGTCCGATGCCCATGCCTGGGCGGAGATCTGGCTCGCCGGACAAGGCTGGACACGCGTCGACCCAACGGCAGCCGTCGCGCCGTCGCGCGTCGAACAGGGCATCGCTGCCGCCCTGCCAACGGGCGAACCCCTCGCCATGCTTTCGCGTATCGACATCGACTGGCTACGCGCGATGCGCAACCGCTGGGAAGCCGTGAACAATGGCTGGAACCAATGGGTGCTCGGGTACAATCCGGAACGTCAGCGCGAGGTGCTATCGCGACTGGGCTTCAAGGAACCGGACTGGCGCAGCATGACGGCGACACTGGCGGTACTGTGCGGCATAACATTGCTCGTGATCAGCCTATGGACACTTTATCAGCGCAACACCGCCGATCCTGCGCAGCGCGCCTGGCAAAGATACTGCACAGGACTCAGACGACGCGGCGTCACGCGGGCCGCATGGGAAGGCCCGTTGGATTTTGCCGCGCGCGTTGCGCACGAACGTCCAGACCTTGCGACACTGACCAACGAAGCCGCACAATACTATGCCGATTTGCGCTACGGCCATGGCGGCAGTGAACACTTGCGACTGCTACAGCAATGCGCGCGGCGCTTGCCATCATCCTGGAGAAAAGAAGTTTGAGAAAATCGTTTGCCCCCCTGCTGCTGGCACTGGTCGCCGGCCTGTTGCCGTTTTCCAGCCACGCCGAAAAAACAATCCGTTTCACTGACGAACCCGAGGTCAAAGCCTTCATCGAATCCATGCACGAACAGCACGGTTTCGATGTGGCCCACCTGACGCACCACTTTGCCGCCATCAAACCAAATGCCGCTGTTCTGCGCGCCATCAAACCGGCGGCGGTACCCGAACAGCAACGTTCCTGGCAACGCTATCGCGAGCGCTTCGTTAACTCCCGCCGCACCGAGGGCGGCAAACGCTTCTGGCTGGAACACGAGGCCTCGCTGCAGCGCGCCGAAGCCACCTACGGCGTACCCGCTGAAATCATCGTTGCCATCATTGGCGTCGAAACCGAATACGGTCGGAACATGGGGAAATTTGGCGTGCTTGAGGCGCTTGCATCCATTGCCTTCTACTACCCGCCGCGCGCGCCCTTCTTCCGCAGCGAACTCGAACAGTTTCTGCTGATGGCGCGCGAAAACGGCGTCAGCCCACTGAGCATCAAAGGCTCCTACGCCGGTGCCATCGGCATTCCTCAGTTCATGCCAAGCAGCCAGCGCCGCTACGCGGTCGACTTCGACGGCGACGATCGCATTGACCTGCGCAACAGCACTACCGACGCCGTCGGCAGCGTCGCCCGCTTCCTGCAACAGCATGGCTGGCAGGCGAACGCGCCGGTCGCGCTACCCGCACGCATCGAAGGCGATCCCGCGCCATTGCTCGCCGCAGGAATCAAGCCCGTTGCAACGCTACAGGAACTCGCACAGCAAGGCGTCATCGCCTCCGGTGACACCGAACGACCCGCTGCACTGATCGATCTCGTGACACCGGATGCAGCAACCGAATACTGGGTGGGATTTGAAAACTTCTACGTAATCACCCGCTACAACCGATCAAGCTTCTACGCGATGAGCGTATTCCAGTTGGCCGAAGCGGTACGTGAAGCACGCAACAACAGCGTGATGGCAGAACGCTAGCGCCAGCCGTTGCTTCTAGGGTGTTAAAGCAAATTGTCGCGGGTAACGCCGCCGCGCTTGATAATTCGGCGAAGCTGATCAAGCGCTTCAATCTGGATCTGGCGCACGCGCTCCCGCGTCAGATTCAGGTCGAGCGCAATATCCTC
>CAJAHZ010000135.1 GCA_903939665.1 uncultured Pseudomonadota bacterium
CTTCTGGTCTCCGATCTGCAGAATTCCGTGATGAAGACGCGGATGCAGCCGATTGGCCGGCTGTTCCAGAAGTATCCCCGGATCGCTCGTGACCTTGCCCGCCAACTCGGCAAGGACGTCGAACTGACGCTGATCGGCGAAGAAACCGAAGTTGACAAGACGATGATCGAGGATCTGGCCGATCCTTTGATTCACCTGATTCGCAATGCGGTCGATCATGGCGTCGAATTGCCCGCCGAACGTCTGGCGTCAGGCAAGCCAGTGAAGAGTATCGTCCGCCTGGAAGCGCGCCAGGAAGGTGATCACATCGTGCTGATCATCGCTGATGATGGTCGCGGAATGAGTGCCGAGCGCATTCGTGCGAAGGCGATCGAAAAAAATATTATCAGCGAGGAAGAAGCCAACACGCTGGACGAGCGCCAGAGTCTCAATCTGATTTTTCTGCCGGGCTTTTCGACGATGGCGCAGGCCTCAGCCGTTTCCGGTCGGGGCGTCGGCATGGATGTGGTCAAGACCAACATCCAGAAACTTAATGGCTCGGTCGAGATCCGTTCGGAGGTTGGCAAGGGCTCTGTCTTCATCATCTCCCTGCCATTGACGCTGGCAATTCTCCCGGTTTTGCTGGTGTTGCTGGGCGATCAGCCGTTTGCCTTGCCGCTGTCGATGGTGCGCGAGATATTGCCGATTGATCGGGAAAAGATGCAGGAGGTCGGCGGCAAGGAGACGCTGGTGGTGCGCGGCGAGATCCTGCCGGTGATTGCCCTCTCCCGTCTGCTTGGCTGGCCACAGTTGCAACCGCCGGAATATGGCGTGCTGATGCAGACGACCGAGCGCAGCTTTATTTTGTCGGTAGATAGCTTCGCCGGGCGCGATGACGCGGTGATCAAGTCGCTTGACGATTTTCGCCCGCGTGGGGTCGCTGGGGTGACTACGTTGTCCAATGGCCAGATCGTGCTGATTCTCGACATGAAAGAATTGCTCACCGATTTGAACTCGGCTGCCGACGCCGATTCGAAGGGTGGGAACGTGCGCGCCTTGGCAATGTCCGTATAAATATCAATTAATCAATCGATTAGGCAGGGGGCTTCGGCCCCCTGTTTCTTTTTGTACATCTGAGACAACTGTTGCGTCCCCGCAACTATTCGAGAATCAATATAAAAAAGATCTCATACCCCTTTATTTTTTATAGTTTTTTCCTATAATAGGCGGAAATCACCTGAAAGCCGCTAATGGCCGAAGAAAGCGATCTCGAGCGAACTGAACCAGCGTCAAGCAGACGCCTGGAACAGGCGCGTGAGGAAGGGCAAGTCCCCCATTCGCGTGAGCTTGGTGCGTTTCTGGTGATGTCGGCCGCCGCTGGCGTTTTTTGGGCGATGGGTCCGTGGTTGATGCAGCGTATGGCCGGAATTGTTCGCCGGGGATTGACCATCGATTTGCCTTTGGCGCAAGAGCCGCAGTTGATGATGGTGCGTTTCGCCGACCTCTCCTTCGATGCCTTGCAGGCTTTCTTTCCGCTTCTGCTGGCGCTGGTAGTGGCGGCTCTGCTTTCCCCCTTTTTGCTTGGCTCCTGGAATTTCGCCCCGAAGGCCATGATGCCTGATCTGTCACGCCTTGATCCACTCAAGGGTCTGGCGCGGCTCGTCTCTTGGTCCGGCCTTGTTGAGATGCTCAAGGCCATTGCCAAGGCCGCCCTTCTGGGCGGCGTTGCCGCGTGGGTGATCTGGAGTGAGCGCTACGACATTTTCGCCATTTTTGCGCAGTCGCTGGATATGGGGCTTGCGTCAGCCGGACGTTTGGTCAGCTTCAGTTTTTTTGCCGTTGTTGCCACCATGCTGCTGATCGTTGCTGTTGATGTGCCATTTCAGCTCTGGCACTACCACGACAAGCTGAAAATGACGCGCGAAGAACTCAAGCAGGAAGGCAAGGAGACCGAAGGTAATCCTGAGGTCAAGGCGCGCATCCGCGCCATGCAGCGTGAGGCTGCGCGCAGGCGGATGATGGGTGCGGTGCCGACGGCCGACGTTATTGTCACCAACCCGACGCACTTTGCCGTCGCGCTGACCTACAAGAGCGGCATGGGCGCGCCGAAGGTGGTTGCCAAGGGGCGCGGTGACATCGCCCTGAAGATACGCGAGATTGGCGCCGAGCATGGCGTGCCGATGCTCGAAGCGCCGCCTCTGGCGCGTGCCTTGTACAAACATACAGATCTTGATCAGGAAGTGCCCGCCACGCTTTATGCCGCTGTCGCTGAAGTTCTTGCTTATGTTTACCAACTCAGTAATTGGCGTCAGGTGGGCGGAAATTATCCGCAGCCGCCGCGTGAAATTTCGGTTCCGGCTGAACTCGTTCCGGAGGCCGTAAATGGCTAGTGCTGCCCTGGTATTTCAGACTGTCTTTGGCCGCATGAAAGTGGGCCAGATGGCGGGGCCGGTGCTCATCCTGATGATTCTGGCGATGATGGTGCTACCGTTGCCGCCGTTTGCGCTGGATTTGTTGTTTACCTTCAACATTGCGATCTCGGTGATCGTCATGCTGGTCGCGATGAACGTCATCAAGCCGTTGGATTTCTCGATATTCCCGACGGTATTGCTGGTCACAACGCTCTTGCGTCTTTCGCTGAACGTGGCTTCGACCCGTATCGTGCTGCTACAGGGGCACACCGGCCCGGATGCCGCCGGCAAGGTGATCGAAGCCTTTGGCCACTTCCTCGTTGGCGGCAACTACGCGGTCGGTCTGGTTGTTTTCATGATTCTGGTGATCATCAATTTCGTGGTGATTACCAAAGGTGCTGGCCGCGTAGCCGAAGTGGCTGCGCGTTTTACGCTCGATGCGATGCCGGGCAAGCAGATGGCGATCGACGCTGATCTGAACGCCGGGTTGATCGGTGAAGATGAGGCGCGTCGGCGCCGTAGCGAGATTGCCCAGGAGGCCGATTTCTACGGTTCGATGGATGGTGCTTCGAAATTTGTTCGTGGCGATGCGGTGGCCGGGATCATGATCATGCTGATCAACGTCATTGGCGGACTGATCGTCGGGGTGCTGCAGCACAATCTGGATATTGGCACGGCGGCGAAGTTCTACACTTTGCTTACCATCGGCGATGGCCTGGTTGCGCAGATTCCCGCGCTGATTATCTCGATCGCTGCCGGCATGGTCGTTACTCGTGTGGGTGATGACCAGAACGTTTCCCAACAATTCGTTGCGCAGTTGTTTAGCAACCCGCGCGTGATCGGATTGACCGCGGCGATTATCGGCTTCCTCGGCTTGATTCCCGGTATGCCTAACCTCGTGTTTATCGCTATTGCCGCCGGGCTTGCTGCGCTGGCATGGCAACTTGACCAGCGCTCGCGTCAAGCCAAGCCGCTGCCGGTGACTGTGGCGCCGATGCCGTCGATGGAAACGCAGGAGGCCAGCTGGGCCGACGTCGCCACGCTTGACGTGCTGGGGCTTGAGGTCGGCTATCGTCTGATCCCGCTGGTCGACAAATCGCAGGATGGGGAGTTGCTGCGCCGCATTCGCGGCATTCGCAAAAAATTCGCGCAGGAAGTTGGCTTTCTTGTTTCCCCGGTACATATTCGAGACAACCTGGAGCTTAAACCCAACGCCTACCGGATTCTGCTCAAGGGTGTTGAAGTTGGGCAGGGCGAGGCTTTCCCCGGGCAGTTGCTGGCGATCAATCCCGGTCGCGTTGTGGGCCAGGTCCACGGCACGGTGACCAAGGATCCGGCATTCGGTCTGCCGGCCGTATGGATCGAGGCGGCGTTGCGCGATCAGGCTCAGGCCTATGGTTACACGGTGGTCGATGCCAGTACGGTGGCCGCGACCCATTTGAACCACCTTATTCTGTCGCATGCGGCTGAGCTGCTGGGCCGTCAGGAAGCGCAGGCGCTGCTTGATCATCTGGCGAAGGAAATGCCTAAGCTGGTCGAGGATCTCGTACCTAAGGTTTTGCCGCTCGGGGTGCTGCAGAAGGTCCTGCAAAACCTTCTCGAGGAAGGTGTGCACATCCGGGATATGCGCACCATTATCGAGACGCTCGCCGAAAACGCGCCGCGCACGCAGGATGCCGAGGCGCTGACCGCCCAGGTGCGCATTGCACTCGGTCGTTCGATCGTTCAGCAGCTTTATCCGAGCGGTAATGAAATGCAGGTGATGTCGCTGGATCCGCAACTTGAGCGTGTGCTGGTGCAGGCAGTAGCGGGCGGTGGCGATAACGCCAGTATCGAGCCGGGCCTTGCCGATACGCTCGTGCGTGAAGCGGTTGCCGCAGCGCAACGTCAGGAAGAGCTTGGTCTGCCGACTGTCCTTCTGGTTCCCGGAAATCTTCGTACGCTGTTGTCCCGCTTCCTGCGGCGCGGCATCTCTCAACTCAAGGTGCTTGCCCACAGCGAAGTGCCTGAAAGCAAAACCATCAAGGTCACCTCGATCATCGGAGGTAGGGCATGAACGTCAGAAAATTCATCGCAGCGACTGCGCGTGACGCGCTACGCAAGGTCAAGGATACGTTGGGGCCGGATGCGATCATTCTGTCCAATCGCAGTATCCCCGGCGGTGTCGAGATCATGGCCGTCGCAGCGCTTGATATGGCGATGATCGTACCGACGCCAACGCCAACTTCGGCACCGACTCGTGAGACCTCAGCACGTGTCGACGATTACACGGTCAGTCTTTCGTCGCCGAATCAGCAACCTGCCGCGCCAAGGCCATCGGCACAGCCTCTGGATGCACCCCGGCCCGTCGCGCCGCCGCGGACTCAAGGTTCGTCGGCTCATGTCAGTCATGCGCTACCGCCGTTGGCACCGCGTCCGGCACCCCAAATTGATCTGCCGCGTTTGCAGCGCGACGCGCCGAGGCAAGAGGCAGAAGTTGTCCCGGCAGCTGTGATGGATGAAATTCGCGCCTTGCGCAAAATTGTTGAACAGCATCTGGCTGGTTTTGCCTGGGGCGAAAGTGCCCGCTCGGAGCCGGTCAAGACCGAAGTCTTGCGGCAGATGCTCGACGCTGGTTTTTCGCCACAGCTTTCCCGCGAGTTGCTTGAGCAGTTGCCGCGCGAACTTGATGCCAGGCAGGCGATGGCATGGATCAGAACTGGTGCGGACCGTTCCTTGCTAACCATTACCGCCGAAAACGACATCGTCGACCGCGGAGGCATTTATGCGCTGGTCGGTCCGACCGGCGTCGGCAAGACCACGACGACGGCAAAACTTGCTGCGCGCTGCGTGCTGCGCCACGGTGCCAGCAAGGTCGCGCTGGTGACGACGGACGGTTACAGGATTGGCGCACATGAGCAGTTGCGTATCTATGGCCGCATCCTCGGTGTGTCGGTGCATCTGGTCAAGGATGCAGAAGATTTGCGCCAGACCTTGCAGGATTTGCAGCACAAACACATGGTTCTCGTTGATACGATGGGAATGAGCCAGCGCGACCGTCTGGTCGGCGAGCAGGTGGCAATGTTTGGCGCCAGCAACGTCAAGCGCCTGTTGCTGCTCAACGCGACCGCCCGCGGCGATACGCTGGATGACGTCGTGCGCGCCTACAACGGGCCGGATCTGGCCGGTTGCATCCTGACCAAGGTTGACGAGGCTGCCAGCCTTGCTACCTCGCTTGACGTCATCATGCGTCACGGCCTGCGTCTGCACTACGTATCCAACGGCCAGCGCGTACCGGAAGATTTGCATCTGCCGAATCGCCCTTATCTGCTGCATCGCGCCTTCAAGGATGTGCCGGAAAATTCGCCGCATCGACTCGATGGCGTCGAACCGGGCCTGGTCATGAGCAATTCCGGTTCCAGCATGCTGGCCGCAGGCGGCCATCGTGGCTGAGTTGCGGGGTGATCAGGCGGCTGGTCTGCGCCGTTTATTCGCGCGCGAGCAATCGCGCATTGTCACCTTTACTGCCGGAAGTGCCGGCGTCGGCAAAAGCATTTCGGTTGCCAATCTTGCCGCCGCGTTGGCGCGACAGGGCAAG
This sequence comes from uncultured Pseudomonadota bacterium, assembly GCA_903939665.1. GTDB lineage: Bacteria > Pseudomonadota > Gammaproteobacteria > Burkholderiales > Rhodocyclaceae > CAJBIL01. Next base: position 5,968 of record CAJAHZ010000135.1, read on the forward strand.
GAAGTGCTGGTGCTCGATGAAAATACGGGAAGTAACGTCGCATCGTTTTACGGCGCGATCGCCCGCTATGACCTGCATCACGTCATCAATCGTGAAAAATCCCTGGTTGATGTGCTTCTGACGGTCGCGCCAGGCGTGAGTGTCCTGCCCGCGGCGCGTGCGGTCAAAAAGCTTGGCAAGCTGAACCCGCTTCAGCAACAGACGCTTCTTGAGAGCATCAGCGCCATGGAGCGACCGGCGGACGTGATCCTGGTCGACACCTCGCTGGATCATCCGCTCGGTTTTTCACCGCTTGGCCTCGCCGCACACGATACCGTGGTGGTGATTTCGGCGAGCGGTGCTTCGATCACCGAGGCCTATGCCCTGATCAAGAAGGTGAGCCTGGGCTATTCGCGCAAGCACTTCCGCATTCTGGTGAACAAGGTCAGGGGGGCCGACGAGGCCGAGGCGATCCATGGCAATATCGCACAGGTCACCCGTAGTCGCGGTCTGGCCCGGCTCGACTATGCCGGCTATATTCCGCTTGACGAACACCTGCGCCAGGCATCGCGGCTTTGTCAGCCGGTGCTCGGCCTGTTTCCCGACGCGCCTGCTGCGAAAGCCTACCGGACGCTGGCAGCGGATCTGCTCAAATGGCCGTCGCCTGATCATGAGACCGGCGGCCTCGAGCAATTCGTTCAACAACTGCTACACTTGAGCCAACACATTGACCCGATCGCTATCCGCGCCTGATAGTCCCCCACTATGTACAACGCTGCTGGTCAGCTAAACAAGGATCAGTTGGTAGAGCGTTTCGCTCCGCTTGTGAAGCGCATCGCCTACCACCTGATGGCCCGTTTGCCGGCCAGTGTGCAGGTTGACGATCTGGTTCAGAACGGAATGATGGGTTTGCTCGATGCCATCAGTCGTTTTGAGGCCGGCATGGGGGCGCAGTTTGAAACCTATGCCGCACAACGCGTGCGCGGGGCGATGCTCGACGGGCTGCGTGAAAACGACTGGTTGCCACGTAGCCTGCGCCGTGATTTTCGTCGTATCGAATTGGCCATTTCAAAGCTTGAGCAGGAAAATGGACGGCCGCCCAGTGAAAAAGAACTGGCCGACGCGCTTGGCATGGCGCTTGCCGAGTACCAGAAGATGTTGCAGGATGCACGTGGGCATCAGCTCATTTACTTCGAAGACCTGGTCGAGGAGGGCGGTGATGGTTTTCTCGAACGTCATCTGACCAACGATGCGAATGAGCCGTCGAATCTGCTCGAAGAGCAGAGCTTACAACAGTCGCTGGTGCAGGGGATCGAGGCGCTGCCGGAACGTGAAAAGCTGATGATGGCGCTTTATTACGAGCAGGATCTGAATTTGCGCGAGATCGGGGATGTTATGGGTGTGACCGAATCACGTGTCTGTCAATTGCATAGTCAGGCAGTGGCCCGGCTGCGCGCGCGTCTGTTCGGTGGTGCCGGCGTGAAGAAGAAAGCCAGAAAAAATGGATAAGATCAGCGCGCTTGGTTTGCTGATTGGCGTGCTGGCGATTGTTGGCGGGCAGATTCTGGAAGGGGGGCATGTCGGCTCCTTGTCGCAGCCGACCGCTTTGCTCATCGTTCTGGGCGGCACGCTGGGCGCGGTCATGTTACAGAGTCCGTATGCTGCTTTCATGCGCGGCATGCGGATGGTCAAGTGGGTCTGGTTCCCTCCGGTTGTTAATCATCTTCAGCTGATTCAGCAGGTGTCAAGCTGGAGCCAGATCTCCCGGCGTGAGGGCTTGCTTGCGCTGGAAGCCGTGATGAATCAGCTGAAAGACGATTTCGCCCGCAAGGGATTGCAGCTGCTTGTCGACGGCGCCGAACCGGAGCGGTTGCGCGAGGTGATGGAAGTCGAGATCAATACCTTTGAAGACGAAATGCGGTTATCGGCCAAGGTCTGGGAGGCGGCTGGGGGGTATTCGCCGACCATCGGCATTCTCGGCGCTGTCATGGGCCTGATCCATGTCATGGAAAACCTTACCGACCCCTCCAAATTAGGGGCGGGTATTGCCGTTGCCTTTGTCGCGACAATCTATGGCGTCGGGCTGGCCAACCTGGTTTTTCTGCCAATGGCCAATAAATTGAAGGCGCATATCGCTCGTCTCGTCGTCCAGCGCGAGATGATCGTCGATGGTCTGGTCGGTATCGCCAACGGCGACAATCCGCGCATCATCGAAAGCCGCCTCAAGGGCTACATTTTCTAAGCCATGGCTCGTCGAAAGCGCGAGGAAGAGCACGAAAATCACGAGCGCTGGCTGGTTTCGTATGCCGATTTCATTACTCTGCTGTTCGCATTTTTTGTCGTGATGTATGCCCTCTCGACGGTTAACGAGGGGAAGTACCGTGTCTTGAGCGATTCGATGGTCAGCGCATTTCGCAACGTGCCGATCAATAGCTCCGGGCAGGCGCCGGTCGTCGTGGCAAGACCGTCGCCGCAGCAAAAGCCGACGACGGTCACCAAGACGCCAGATCCTGTCAAGCAAGTGCAACGCGAGAAAATGAAAAACGTTGCCAAGGATATTCTGGAAGTCATGGCACCGTTGATTGAGCAAGGCAAGGTGCGGGTGATTGAAACGAGCCGTGGCGTGACGATAGAAATCAACGACAGCATCCTGTTCTCGCCGGGGCAGGCGCTGCTGCAGCCGCTGATGGTCAAGGCCATGCGGGCGATTGCCGAAGTGATCGCCGCCTCGGATTTTCCGATTACCATCGAAGGGCATACCGATAACGTACCGATCAATACCCTGCAGTTTCCGTCAAACTGGGAACTGTCAGCTGTGCGTGCAACGACCGTATTGCGCCTGTTTGCCGATGCCGGCGTAGCGGCTGAACGGCTTACGGCGATCGGTTATGCGGACACGCGGCCGGTCGAGCCCAATCTCCTTGCTGACGGGCGGGCGCGAAATCGTCGCGTGTCGATTTTGATCGATTCGGCAATCCCGGAAAAAGGGACTGAAGTGAATCTGGAGGGGAAGACTGGCGTCCGACAACCGCTTACTGTACCGCTAGCATCACCGAATACCGCGCCGCAGTAGGCGTCTGGCGTCAGGCAGCGTCGTTGATGCGCCGGCTGCTACGCCCAGCAGATTGGCCGTCAGGCCCATAAAGATTGAGGGATTGAGAGGCGCCAAGCAGGGCATCCAGTGCCTGGGCGTTGTGTTGCATGCGGATCTTGATGAGTTCGCCATTGACGCGGTTCAACTCGCGGGCCTCGTTGGCCAGCGTCAATATTCTCGACCAATTTTCGCGGGTGCGGGTATCGGTCGGGTGACGCTCACACCAAGCGTCAATGCCGGCCCGATCTGCTCCCAGACCATTGGCCGCCAGTGATGCGTTACGTTGTTTTGCGAAGGCCGTGAGTTCAATCGCAATCGCATTTTTGCGCTGAATAATCGGCGCAAGGGCGTCGACGTCGCCGTTGGCGAGGTTCTCTTGTTCCTGCTTTAGCAAGCCGACAAAGCGCAGCACTGCATCGGCTTCGCTTTCGAGCGTGCGCAACAAATCAGCCATCGCTACCGATGTTGTCCGGCGCGTTAGCTTTGACGCTCTGCGTCGACGAGCTCTCTCGCAGAGGAGAGCAGGCGGTCGGCGATCGCGCCAGCGTTGATTTGAAATTTCCCGTCGGCAATTGCCTGCTTGATTTGCGAAACGCGCGCCGCATCAAAAACGGGTGCGTCACCTGACGCCTGCAATTGAACCGAAAGCCCGCTCAGTTGAACGCTGGCGCCGCCGCCTGTTTGTGGGGTCGGCGCCGACTTCCCCGAAGCGGGGGTGTGCGTCTCTCTGACTTTGGCGCTGCCGGCGGGTTTGATCGAGTTGTCAATTTTCACGGTAAAGCCCTTTGGGTTTTTCTACTTGAACGTTGTAACGGCTGCAAGCAGACAAACTTTAGCATTATTTCGGCGACAAGGCGTTCAAGGTCAATAAGACACCTCGACCATGCCGCCAGGACGGGCGATGCCGCTTATCGTCTGCCCGGAAGCTGCGCGCACCTGAACAACCTGCCCATCCGAAGCGTTGTTGAGTGCCTTGCCCTCGCTGCTCACACTGAAGCCGGAACCCTTTGAAACCAGTCGAACGCTTTGTCCTTGCTGGACGGCCCACGGTGCGAGGAGAAAATCGCTGCGCAAGGGTTGCCCCGCAGCGATTCTGTTCTTTGCGCTCTTGCCGATCGCTTGCGCCTCGTCGGTCAGAATGTTTGCGGGTAGCGCGCTGAGATCGCCGCTGCGGGTCGCTATGTCATCGTTGCCAAGTAATTGTCCCGCCGCAATCGGTCGTGCCGTGATCAGGTAGGTGCCGGAA